>JAOAQX010000004.1 GCA_025210805.1 Flavobacteriales bacterium | reverse complement strand
TGTAATAACCACATGGCTTATCTTTCTTACGGGACTCACCAGTTATTTCATAGGACTGTGGAATTCAGAAATGCAACTGAACGAAAAAGGGTATTATTTCACCATAATCATGTTTGGTCTATTTGCCGTAATTTCTGTACAGAAAAGTGTGAGAGATAAACAGGAAGGCTTACCTGTAACCGAGTTGTATTATGGACTAAGTTGGTTCTCTACCCTGCTATGTGTTGCTTTACTGATTATTGGGCTGTGGAATGCCGATCTTTGGTTGAGTGAAAAAGGATTCTTCGGGATCGCATTTTTATTAGCCCTCTTTGGAGCCATCACTATTCAAAAAAACGTGAGAGATAATAGTACCAAATAAATTTATAAACAAACTAAAATATGGAATTTAACAACAAGAAACTCAGTAGAACCTCAAAATTTGTCAATATTCTGATAGCCGTAGTACTCTGCGGCTTTCTAATCTCTCTTTCATCCAAAATAATGGGAGATATTGACAATTGGAATGAAAGACCACAAGTTCAAGAATTTGAAAACAAACAGCTTTTAACGGAAAAAAGAGCTGAAATAGATACTTTGGAGCATAAAATTAATCTCATAAAAGAGAAAAAGCAAAGTATTCAATACACACTTAATGCCGTAAAAAATAATTATCAAAAAGCCAAAAACTCCTTTGATAACTGGATTGAAGCAAGAAAAACTGTTGGATCACCAACAGAGGACAAAGAGGTACTTTCTAGAGCTAATAAACTGGATGAAATTTATCAGACTCAACTCCAATGGAAGCAAGAATTATCAAAAATTAATCAAGAAATTACTAGCTACAGACAAGAAATCAATGCAATTAATCAAGATATTTCCAAGGAAAATGATAGAGCTTATGAAGAACAAAGTAAAGCCTATAGAAAGTATGAACTTCAAAATTTCTTGTACCGCTTGCTCTTCATTTTGCCTATTTTGCTTATTGGAATTTTCTTTATGTTCAAATTTAGAAAGCATAAATATTGGCCTCTTTTCTTAGGATTTATTCTTTTCTCTTTCTATTCGTTTTTCTTCGGGCTCCTACCCTATTTACCTAGTTATGGTGGTTATATTCGATATGCTGTTGGGATAGTTTTGAGTATCATCTTTGGAATTTATTTTATCAATAAAATCCGTGCCTTTATTGAGAATAAGAAAAAAGAACTCAAAGTTTCTACAGAAGAAAGAGCTAAAAATGTACAAACAGACACAGCCGAAAAAGCATTAGACAACCATATGTGTCCTTCTTGTGGTAAAGATTTTATCCTAAAAAAATGGGATAAATCTAATGACAAGAAAGCGAATAGAAGTTATGGAATAGTGACCAATTTTTGTAGATTTTGTGGACTCGAATTGTTTAAAAAATGTAAATCTTGTGGTGTAGAAAACTACGCTCATCTACCCTACTGCGCAAACTGCGGTGATGATGTTCAAGAAAAAAAACAGAAAGATAATTCCTAGTTTTTGTTTTGAAAATCCTTTTGACAAATGATTTTGTTGAGAGGGTTTTCTTTTGTGAAGATTTAGGTTCAGTAAATCAACACAATAAATAGCATGAAATTTTACTAACCAAAAGTATAGTAAAAAGAATAAGCGAGTATAATATATTTACAACAATCTTCTTCGAATAATAGATTTATAGGATCTTCCTATTGGTAAAAATCGTTTTTGGATTTCTACATCATTTTTTACTATTTTATCTATATAATTAATATTGACTATAAAAGATCGATGAATTTTTTGGAAGCTAATATTCGGTACTTTTTCTTCTACACTCTTTAACGACATCTTAGTTCTTAAAATTCCTTCTTTGGTATGGAATAGACAATACTCTCTTTCTGATTCGATATAATAAATATCTACATAATCCACTTTTCTTAGTTTTCTATTTATCGATATGAATATTGAAGAATTCTTGTTAATCTCATATTCTGAAATTCGAAGCTTCGGAAGTATTTTATTGATACATTTATCAAACTGGATCCTAGTAATTGGTTTTAGGAGATAATCCATTGCATTAATATTAAATGCTTTATATGCATACTCCTTATAACCCGTCAAAAAGACTATAGGGTTCTTTAAAGGTTTATTTTCAAGAATCTCTATCGAATTTTCTTTTCGAAGAATAATATCTAAGAATAAAATAGCATTGGGGTTACTAAGTATTAACTCCTTGGCATCAATAAATTGCGAAAAAGTTCCTATAAGATTTAAGCGAGGTGTTTCTTGAATATAATATTTTATTAAATCCAAAGAAGGTTTGTTATCTTCCACCACAATACAAGTATAAGTTTTATGCCTCATCCAAAACGATCGTTAATTCCACAAAATAAGAATCTTCTTTCTCAAGAATACTAAGGTCGTAACGATCTTGGTATTGTAAATTCAACCTCTTTTTCATATTTATCAACCCAATTTTTGTAGAGTTTATTCCACCATCAACATCCAAATGAATGGAATTCTCTAAAGTGAATATTAGTAGATTATGCTCCGTTTTAATATCAAGAACAATAGCCCCCTCTTCACTTTCCAAAATTCCACTATGCTTTACAGCATTTTCTACCAAAGTCATTAATATAAGCGGATATATTTTGAGAGAAGTAAGGGGTTTATGAACTGTGTATTCGATTTTTACTAAAGGGGAAATTCTTTGCTCAATATTATCTAAATACGCTAAAATACAATTCACTTCTTCCTTTAAGCTGTTCATCATATTTATATCACTCTTCAGATTAAATGACATATATTCCGATAGAAATTTAATATAAATTTCCGATTGATCCTTATCCCCTTTTCTCACCAAGCCAAGGAGATTATTTAATTCGTTATTAAAAAAATGGGGTTTTATTTGGTTTTGAAGAAACTGAATTTCCATCTTCATCAGTCTACGTTTTGTAATTATTGCATCTTTTATAAAATAATATAATGTAGAAGCCGAGACTATAAGAATAATGAAATAAGTATCTCTAGCCATATCTATTGATGATCGACTTATTCCATTTTTTAATAAGTACAAAATCAACTGAAAGAAAATACTATAGCTAATCAAGCCAAGTAAAAGAATTAGAATTATCTTTATTAAATGTAACTTTTTGTTTATTAAATATCGTAAACTAAAGATGTGAAGGTAAAATGGAAGGATTACTAAGGAGACAAAAACAATTCTTGCTTTCCAATATTCAAAGAATGATATGTCTTGAACTGATGAAAATTCATTGCTTGCAAGTTTCCAATTAATCAATAAAAATATGATCCAAAACAATAAATGTCTTAGAATTCTAAATAATTTACCTGATACCCTTTTAATACTTGATCTCATAGATTACCAAATATAAACTAATTTACTTCTAATCTAATGCTCAGAGTATTTGCAAAGTAGATAATTGTTAATGGTATTTTGTTCCTGTGTAGTCAATAACTGATCCGTAATAATAAGTTCTCCAATACTTGATATTGAACCTCTATTGTTGTTTCTATTAGTCAGTAATTTTATTTTTTCAATGAGGGGAAATCCTGATAGACCAGTCCTTTTAGAGACCAATTCACCATCTATCAAGAACTCCAATGTATGTGAGCCACCCTCCAAATAACTTCGAATATTAAAAACATGTAATTCGTCGTTCATTACAGAAACTCGTTTGTCTGTTCCATCGGGGCTAGAGCTTGCTTTACCACAAATTTTCAGTTTATTGTTCCCATCATTAAAACGCAAAGTAAAATAATCTGCCGTACAATCATCAGCTGCAGCAACTGTTGCACCAGATCCTATCTGAAAAGAATAATCTTTATTTGCTCCATCAGCAGAAGCAAAGAAACAAGCGTTCGATCCTGGTGCATTTCCATCAAATTTTGCCACAATAAACATTTCCATTTCTTGCTGCAAATCAGGGCTAATGTCATTTTCAATTTTCGACCCAGCTCCAATAGTGGAATTTGAAAAAGAAACCGTTCTGGTCAAATAATCTTTCTGCTGGTAACTTATTGATGATGCTTCTTCTTCATAGATAAAGATACCATCCCCCGAGGCCGTATTCTGTACTGGCTCCAGGCTCCCAGGCGAATAGACTAAAGTAGCACTATTGCTTCCATTGGAATGAATCATTTCCGCACTATAAACATAGTCTCCATGATTAGGTGCAATTCCGGCATCGCTTCCCGTATTTGTTCCATCCAATGCCATATTTGACAAAGTATTGGCTTTAGTAGGGTCAAGTCTATAAACATATTGCAGAGATGCTAGGTTTTCATTGACTGTCTTACTACAACAAAGGTCAAACCATGAATCACCATTAAAATACTCCAAACAGTTTTGCGTGGTATTATAGATTACCAACCCTTCAGAAGGTGACGAAATATTATTCCGTTCTAATAAAGATAATCTTGGAGGTAAAAATCCTTTTGTAGTCGATGCTAAATCTAAAATAGCTGAAGAATGGGGCGATGTTGTTCCTATCCCAACCTGTCCTTTTGACTCATATACAAATGATAAATAGATAGATAAGGTAAAAACTAAGTAAATGTACTTGTGCATAGTTTCATTTTTTATGCATGCAAAATTAGAAACATTAAATAATTGCTGAGAAATCAAGCTTATCAAAGTCTATAAAAAGAACTTATATGCCTATAAACGACAATTATTAAAATCCACTTTTGACAATGAATTTATTGAGAGGGTTTCTTTTGTGATTGCACTTGGAAGAAGAATTTTTCACACTCGCCTTTATTCAAAGAGAGGCATAAACCAATCTTTAGGTATCTAAATAAACCCTTTTTAATACCTTTTTAACTGAACTTAATGCCTATCAACAGAAACTAACAGAATTATGTTATATATTAGAGTTCTAATCAAAATAGAATTTTAATATGAAACTATCCATCGAAAATTTATCAAAAGAATACCCAAATGGGGTAAAAGCTATTGATGAACTACAATTAGAAATCGGAACGGGAATGTTCGGATTATTAGGACCCAACGGAGCAGGAAAATCCTCGCTCATGCGCACCATCGCCACTTTACAAAAACCTGATACTGGATCCATTACTTTCGATGGGATTAATGTATTAGAAAACCCCATGGAATTGAGGAAAATTTTGGGCTACCTTCCTCAGCAATTTGGCGTTTACCCAAAAATGTCTGCATTAGATCTTCTGCATTATTTGGCAACTTTAAAAGGAATTCATTCCAAAACTGAACGCAATAAAATCGTTCAAAAAGTTCTTGAAATCACCAATCTTTATGAAGTAAGAAAGAAAAATGTTTCGGGATATTCTGGAGGAATGAAACAACGTTTCGGAATTGCTCAATTATTACTCAATAATCCAAAGTTAATCATTGTGGATGAACCCACTGCGGGATTAGACCCTGCAGAACGCCATCGTTTTTTAAACGTTCTAAGAGAAGTAGGAACAAACTCTACTGTTATTTTCTCAACCCATATTGTAGATGATGTAAAAGAACTTTGTAATGCCATGGCAATTCTCAATGGAGGAAAAATATTGATGCAATCAACACCAAAACTTGCCACAGAAGGATTACAAGGAAAAATATGGTCAAAGGAAATCTCCCGAGAAGCCATTGAAAACTATGAAAATAATTATACCATTTTATCTACAAGCTTTACCCAAGACGATCAATTGATGGTAAGAGCCTTTTCTGAAACGGACCCTGAAAACGGCTTCCAGTTGGCAACTGCTCACTTAGAAGATGTGTATTATCATACTTTAAATTCGGATAATCAAATAATCCTTAATCAATAAGATT
Organism: Flavobacteriales bacterium; assembly: GCA_025210805.1. Taxonomy (NCBI): domain Bacteria; kingdom Pseudomonadati; phylum Bacteroidota; class Flavobacteriia; order Flavobacteriales; species Flavobacteriales bacterium. The sequence goes on along the minus strand of JAOAQX010000004.1, from coordinate 91,079 downwards.
TTATGTTTTATCCTATTTTTAAACAAGAGCTAAAACATTGGTCTAGGAAGACAAGTGTTTATATTTTCGCTGCCATTTTTTTGGCATTAGGAATTCTTATTGGTGGTGCTACTGGTGGTATTTTTGATCATATTACTGTCCAGACAGAAAGTACAGCAAAAGTGAATTCACCCATTTATATCACAGGGCTATTCACGGGTTTATCAATGATGATCAACTTTTTTATTCCAGCCATCATTGGAGTAGCGGTTTACCGGGATTATAAAAGCCAGATGCATCAAATACTCTATTCTTATCCCTTCACAAAAGCCTCTTACTTAACCGCCAAATTCTTAAGTGCCTTTACCGTCACTGCACTTATTGCTATTTGTATTGGAATTGGTTTAGAAATTGGATTTCATTTACCAGGAGTAAATCCTGATAAACTCGGTGATTTTCAAATATTTTCTTATTTATTTACCTATTTTATTCTCGTTCTGCCTAATATATTGTTTGTTGGAATTCTCATTTTTTCTTTAGTTACTTTTTCAAGAAAAATTGCAGCGGGTTATATTTTGGTTCTTTTATTAATCTTGGTACAAGGTTTTATCAATTCCTTTGGTTCAAACCCCGAAAATGAATATTATATCGGTCTTTTTGATCCATTTGGTGAAGGTGCATTAAACTATATTACTGGAAAATGGACACTTGCTGAGCAAAACACCAACTTTATTCCTTTAGATCCTGTTCTTCTCTTCAATCGTTTGATTTGGATAGGTGTTTCTATACTCATCTTTATTGGAACCTATACCAAATTTCAATTCTCTGAGAATGCTTGGTCACTTTCATTGAGAAAAAACAAAGGTAAACGTGTTACCAAAGAAAATACCAGTCAGGTAAAAAAGATTATTTTACCAAAAGTAAATCTTCAATTTTCTTTTAAAAAACACCTAAAAACCGCATGGAAAATTGCCAAAACAGATTTTAAATACATCTACTCCAGTTGGCCTTTTAGGATTATTACTGCAGTGGGAATCCTTTTCCTTTTTATGGAAGTGGTGGATGCAGGAGAAATGTATGAAACCAATGTATTTCCTACAACGGGAATTATTTTGGGAACTTCGGCAGGTGTTTTTGGTCTTTTTATTAATATTCTCACCTTTTTATATACGGGCTTACTGATTCACAGAAGTCGTGTTTACAAAATATCCGAAATAGAAAATACTACGCCAGTTCCAAACTGGGTTTTGATGTTATCCAAATTTTTTGCGATATTCAAAATGCAATTAATTTTATTGAGTATCATACTTCTTGTTGGTGTTTCTTTTCAGCTTTATAGTGGTTTTTATGATATTCAACTGGGGCATTATCTATTTGAACTTTTTGTGCTCAAATTCATGAATATTTTAGTCTGGACCTTCCTCGCTATTTTCATTCATACCTTGTTTAAAAACCCCTATCTCGGTTTTTTTATTTTATTATTAATCAGCACCAGTATAAACTTCCTAAGCTATGCAGGTATTGAGCAAGCTATTTACAAATACAACCAAGGTGGGTATTACGCCTATTCTGATATGAATGGTTATGGAGATTTTCTTACTCGATATTTCAGCTTTAAAAGCTATTGGCTATTCTTTGGTCTATTTCTACTTTTGTTGTCAAGCTTATTTTGGGTTCGAGTGCATTTTTCTTCTATCAAAGAAAGATTCCAATTGGCGAAAGCCAGAAAAACAAAATGGCATACAATTTTAGGTATTTCCTTTCTGATGATTTTTCTAATAATTGGCTCTAATATTTATTATGCCGATAATATTTTTGTAGAAAGAAAATCAAACAAAACTCAAGAAAAATTGATGGTGGAATGGGAAAAAAAGTACAAAAAATATGAAGGAAAAGCTCAACCTAGAATTATTTCTGCCAAGGTAAATATGGAGATTTTTCCAGATGAACGCAACTTTAAGGCTCAAGCTCAATTTGAACTCGTTAACAAAACAACGGAGAATATTCAAGAACTCTATCTCAATCACAATGGGTTAAAAAGTCAATTTTCTTTTGATAGAGCCACACATCTTGACCTAGAAGACACCGTTCATCATTTTGATATTTATCGTCTTGAAGAACCTTTGCGTCCTGGTGAAAAAATTCAGCTAGATATTGTGGTTGAAAATCAAGAGAATCATTGGCTAAAAAAACGATCTCCTGTAAGAAAAAATGGAACTTTTATTAATAGTTCTCAACTATTCCCAAGTTTTGGTTACTCCTCTTCTGGAGAATTAACTGATAATGGAGTAAGAGCCTCATACGGACTTCCAAAAAACGATTTAAGACCGCACCCAAGCGATTCTTCAGCACTGGGAAACACTTATATTTCTTATGACTCTGATTGGATTGATTTTGAAGCCACAGTGAGCACAAAAGAAGGTCAGATTGCAATTGCTCCAGGAAACTTGATCAAAGATTGGAAAAAAGATGGTAGACATTATTTTCAATACAAAATGGAGAGTAAAATTTTAAATTTCTTTGCGTTCAATTCTGGTGATTACAATATATATAAAGATCAATGGAATGATGAAGTGGATATAGAAATTTATTACCACTCAAAACACGATTATAACCTAAAAGACATGGCGGCTGGAGTAAAGGCTTCCCTGGATTATAATTCGAAGAATTTTTCGCCTTACCAGCACCGAGTAGTACGGATTGTGGAATTCCCAAGAACAGGTGGTTCATTTGCCCAATCTTTCCCTAATACCATTCCTTTCTCTGAAGCTGTAGGGTTTATAGCCAATAATGATACCACTGACCAAGTTGGTGTGAACTATTGTTTTGCTATAACGGTACATGAATTGGCTCACCAATGGTGGGCTCATCAAGTGATAGGCGCCGATGTTCTGGGAGCCACCATGCTATCTGAAAGTCTATCTGAATATGTAGCACTCCAAGTTCTTAAACATGAACATGGACCCGAAAAAATGCGAACTTTTCTAAAACACTCTATGCAGACCTATTTGCGTGGAAGAAGCAGGGAACGAAAAAGAGAAAAGCCACTCATGTATAATGATGGTCAAGGCTATATACGTTATCAAAAAGGATCGCTCATTTTCTATGCTTTAAGTGACTACCTGGGAGAAGAAAAACTCAATGGAGCACTCAAAAAGTACGTAGAAAAAGTACAATTTCAAGAACCTCCCTATACTACTTCTATCGAAATGGTAAATTATATTCGTCCCATTGTACCAGATTCTCTTGATTATTTGATTCAAGATATGTTTGAAACTATCACTCTCTATGATAATAAGATAAAAGAAGCAACTGTAAAGGATTTAGAAAATGGAGAATATGAAGTAACCATTGAATTCCTTACCCGAAAATATAAAGACAATGAGCAAGGTCAGCATTATTATGGTTCAGATTCTTTGTCTTTCATTCAAAAAAGCGGTGACACCTTACTCTCTGAAAATCTCAGAGATTATATAGAACTTGGTTTATTCTCAGAAGAGAAACAACTTTATCTAAAGAAACACAAAATAACGTCTATAAACAATAAAATAACGCTTGTGGTTAATGAAAAACCTACCGAAGTGGGTATTGACCCATACAATAAACTCATCGACATAAAAACAGATGACAATCGCAAAAAAGTAGATTAAACTTAGCTAAAAGCACTGGTTTTTGACTGGTGCTTTTTTTTTTGAGATATCTGAGAAATTGTTTCAAAAGCTACCTTCTCTCCTCTTTAGAATACGCTCTTCCTCGGTATTTTAGATGGCTTGTAATAATCTTTTCTCCTGTGTAAAATTGTTTTATTTTTGAATGGAATTTATACGGTATTTGATACATTTCTGTTAACTTATCTAATTCATTTTTCTTCGGCAAAACCGTTTTCTTTTGTTGTCTATAGAAATTCATAGTCGCATTTCCTATTAAAATTAGATACACACCGACAATTACTAAAATAGCAAAAAACCTAAATACTACTTCTATTGCTTCGGGTTCAGAGTCTACTATTTTATAAATTAATGGTACGCCTAATATAGAGGTAAAAAGATAGAAAAGGAATAATAAGACCAAAAATCCCATTGTTACAAAAACGCCAAAATTCAAAAACGCATTTTTTCTTGTTCTTTGTAATTCATCAAAAGCTCCGTTAACCTCAAAAAGGCGCTCTTTCAATTGATGATTGAGCTTTATTTTCTTACATTTCCCTACAAAAACGGGCTTTTTATTTGTCAGGCGACAAACATATCCTTTTTCGAAATTAAATTTTTGCAGATCACAGATCTGGCAATGACTGCTGGGTTTCATCGTTTTTGGGTTTATTAATTATCCTCTTTTGTTTTTGTATAATCGGGAAAAACTCTTCGAAAGAGGACTTATTTTTTTGATGTACCTCTAATATATTCATCATTCTTATCCATAACTTCTTCTGAAGTTAATCCAAAAAGCGGTGGTGTTTTTATGCCATTCATCTCCAAATAGAGATAAATTTCTGCTCTATGGTGAATCTCATGTTCCACCAATGCCCGCAACCATTTCCATGTACTAATTTCTGTTCCAAAAGAAGTTTTACATTTTTTTTGTAAATCATCTTCGGTAAGATTCTCAAAAATTGCTATAGACTCAGCATACATTTTATCATAATGTGCTAAAATACTTTGAACACCTTTTGCATAATTTTCACCACAACCATTATAAAGATTTCGATTTGTTGCTACTGTTTCGGCATATAAATACCTTTCTATATTTGCTATATGTCTAAACAAATCTCCAATCGTAAATTTCCCTGTACGATAGGTCCATTCTATTTGATCCTCAGGAATGATTTCTAATAATCTTCTTGTTCTTTGTTTGATTCTCGAATAGTATTTCAAAAATTGCTCGATATTCTTTATTTCCATTATTTTTTAATGATGGATTTGTTTTCTACGGTAATCTCAGAACCTTCTGCAAGCATCACGGAACTGGGTTTCTGATTGTTTAAAAAAGCAAATGTTTCCCCATAAATTTCAGAGAAATTTATTTGAATATTATAGTCCAGCACTTCGTAAACATTCCATTTTGGATGCGTCACTTCGTATTCTGTTGTTTTTTTATCAGATACTTTTGCATAGCCCCAATAATGTTCAGTTATAAACTCTGTCTTGCTTCCTGATGCTAAATCAACTGAATTTAAACTTGCTATGATTTTGACTTTATTCCAATCTTTTTGCTTTTTCCATTGATATTCCACACTTCTACAAGCTTCTTTTTTTTCCCAAAGATAATCCATTTTCATCGTTTCATAATTCTCATTATAAAGACTATTAGCGATAAAGGTTATCATTTGTCTTGGAACTATTTCTTTAATAAAAACCACCCCTCTTTTAATCTCGTTTTCGGTAATTCTTTTTACATAAAAACGAAGATTCACCTCTTCAAAATTGATGTGATTTGGCACCTTCAATCCCATTACACGAGTGTTTAAGAACATAAATCCGACCACACTTACATAACATTTTCCTTCCCATAAATCTAGCTCTGTTCCAAAAGGTAAATAAGGTTCTAATATTTTTGGATTGACTTCATAATTAATAATAGCTAATTTTCTCCATTCTGCTTTAAGAAAACTCATAGTGTTTTTATTTTATTATTTTTTTATCAAAGTACATGTTCTTCAAAGATACCTATTTAATTAAAGAAATGATATTCATTTTGAATATTCAAAATATAGAATTCTCATTCCTAAATCGTAATTTTACCCACCTAATAAATCAAGCGATGGACATCAATTTATCAGATCACCGAAAGTCTTATGAACAACATGAGCTCAACAAAGAAAATAGCCCAGAAAACCCAATGGAATTATTCCAAAAATGGTTTTATGAGGCAGATGAATCTGAATATGTATCTGAAGCCAATGCCATGAGTGTTGCCAGTATCGGTAAAGATGGATTTCCAAAAACTCGTGTAGTTTTATTAAAGCGTTTTACTTGGGAAGGTTTTGTTTTTTACACCAACTATCATAGTGAAAAAGGAAAAGCTATAGCTGAAAATAATCAAGTCTGTTTGAGCTTTTTCTGGCCCTTTTTTGAGCGGCAAATCATTATAAAAGGAAAGGCAGAAAAAATTACCGAAAATATGTCTGACGGTTATTTTGAATCTCGCCCAAAAGGATCTCAGCTTGGAGCTCTAGCATCAAACCAAAGTCAAACAATTGAAAACAAAGAACAAATGCTCCAAAGACTTCAAGAACTTGAAAAAGAGTATGAAAATAAAGAAATTACAAGACCAAAACATTGGGGTGGTTACTTGATTAAACCCGTTTCTATAGAATTTTGGCAAGGTCGCCCTAATAGAATGCACGATAGAATACGCTATGAACTCCAAGAAGATTTTGAATGGAAAAAAGATCGACTACAACCTTAATTATTTAGTAATCCATACTCAATTTTACTCTTCAAGTAAAGAAAAATCTGTCTCTTGGTTCCACTGTCAATTATAGATTCAAATTAACAATCAATTATACTTTATAATCTCTTGAAATTCAAAAAATATCTATTAGAAGTGATAAACAATTGACATAAATCATTAAACCCAATAGTCATTTTTTTTATATTTACGGGAAATTAGAAAACCTATGGCAAGAAAAAACTTATTGAAAGTATCTGAAGTTAGAAGAGAAACCGCAGATACAGTCTCTATACTACTCGATGTCCCAGAGCATTTAAAAGATTTGTACCAGTACAAGCAGGGTCAATATATCACCTTTGTAAAGGAAATAAACGGAGAAGAGCTCCGAAGAGCTTATTCTATTTGTGAGGCTCCTAGCTCAGGATTACTTAGAGTTGCCATCAAAGAAATTCCAAACGGAAAATTTTCAACCTACGCCAATAGAGAAATGAAATCAGGTGAACTGATAGATGTAATGACTCCTATGGGGAATTTTACGGCAGAGGTAGAAGCTGGATTCGCAAAAAAGTATGTCTTTTTTGCAGCAGGAAGTGGTATTACTCCTATTATTTCTAATATAAAAACTGTTTTAGAAATAGATTCCGAGAGCCGTGTAGTTTTGCTTTATGGTAATAAAAATTCAGAGTCTGTTATTTTTAGAGAACAACTCGAAGACCTTAAAAGTCAATACATGACTCGTCTTGAGGTTTATTATATCATGAGTAAGGATTTTGACACACCACAATCTCTACAAGGGAGAATTGATGTGGAAAAGTGTATCAATTTCAATAAAATTTCGCCGCTCACAGGTGCCGATGATTATTTCCTATGTGGTCCAGAAGAAATGATTTTAAATGTTTCGCAATGGCTAAAAGAACAAGGAACAGAAGAAAGCTCTATTCACTTTGAACTCTTTAATACAGGTGTAAAAAAAGCGGAAAACACAGATGACAGTAAGCCTCTAGCTGAGGGAACTGCACAAGTAAATGTAGTGGTTGATGGTGTTACTGTTTCGTTTGATTTAGAGAAAAATGGAGAAAATATTATGGATGCCGCACTAGAAGCTGGAGCCGATGTTCCTTTTGCTTGTAAAGGTGGAGTTTGCTGTACTTGTAGAGCCAAAGTATTGGAAGGCGAGGTAGAAATGAAAGTAAATTATTCTCTACAACCCGATGAGGTTGAAAATGGATTTGTTTTAAGCTGTCAAGCACATCCTGTAAGTGATCAAGTTACTTTAGATTTTGATTATATCTAATAAAGAGCACCATTACCTCACAAGGTAATAGATAAATACAAGCCCTTTCCTTATTAAATTAGGAGAGGGCTTTTTTTAGAGACACTTTTTTGCATATTTTTTTGATGTAACTAAAAACTAAATCCTAAAAATCTTGGGCAGTATCGCATAAACTCTATAATTATCGTAACTTTTTTAAATGGTAAACGTTGTAATAATAGAAAACGAACAGAAATGTTTCTAACTACAGATTATCAACAATTTTTAAAAAAGGAGTATAAAAATGTCTATTTGGAGAGTCTTATTATCAATTATTTTCCCACCTTTGGCAGTATTAGATCAAGGTTGTGGTTCTATTATTCTTGTGTTTATCCTTACCTGTTTAGGATGGATTCCTGGAGTAATTGCCGCATTGATAATACTTAACAAACAAAAATAACTAAGAAAATATGTTTGGAAATATGATGGAAAAGTTGCAACAAGCGCAACAAGATATCGAAAATAAAAAGCAAGAATTAGAGAAAGTATCTCTTGAAGAAAAATCACCAGATAAATCTATAGAAGTAGAAATCACTGCAAATGGAAAAATTAAAGGAATTCGTTTTTCAAAAGAACTTAACGAATATGACCCAGAAGAACTGGAAGATTTATTAGTCATTACACTTAATAAAGCGATTTCAAGAGCAGAAGAAATTAAGGAAAAAGAAATGGCAATGGCCGCAAAAAATTCTATGCCTAATATTCCTGGGTTATTCTAAAAAAACAAAATGATTTACAATAATAAAAACAACAAAAAAGTCCTTCTTGAAATGAAAATAGGAACGAAAATAATTTTTCTGTTTACTTTTCTTTTTTTCACCAATAGCAATGCACTATTTGCTCAAAATCTTTTAGAAGGACAAAAAATGTGGAGTGCCACAGAGAAACTTCAACAAGAAGACTTTAAAATTAAAACTACTAAACAAGGTAGCGATGTTCTTTTTGCACAGTTTAATCTTGCCCATAAGGCTAAAGGTTTTGATTTTATGAAAAAAAATCTCAATCAGAGAGTTCAAAATATCTTTATTGGAAATGCTTCCTGGATTGATACTTCTAAAACTGCTTACATAGAAAAATACTTAGCTTACCAGCAAGTTCAATTTGACATTACAGAAGTTCATGCCCGAAAGTTTCGAAAAAGATTATTAAAAAACAAGAAACAATTATTAAAGGGATTTTCTATTGTAAACGAAATAAGTAATCAAATTTCACAAGAGCTTTCTGAAGCTAGACTGGCGTTTGCACAAGATTCTAAAAATGGAAGTGATCAGCAGAAAATCGATGAATGGAAAGAAAAAATTAGCCGAGAATTAACTGCTTTAGAAGAATACCGATATGATAATACCCGAAAAATAAAAAACACAAAATAATATCATTTTGGTAGAAGGCTAAACCTATTTTCTTATTAAAAGATAATAGGTTTTTTTAGTTTCAAAAGCCTTAATCATTCCAAATTTTCCAAGATTTTTCTGCCTGCAATTTAAGCATATCAGCTCCATTGAGAACTTGAGCTTCATGTATCTTTCCTTTTTTAAGGAAAGTGGTAAGAGGAGGATTATAAATTAAATCGATTAAAAAATGTTCCTTTGTAAGAAATTCATAAGGTAAATCTGGGCAAAGATCAATGTTTGGAAAAGTCCCTAATGGAGTTGTGTTCACAATAATTTTAAAGGCATTTATATGTCCTTGACCGATTTCGCTATAGGAAAATTCTTTTTCATTTTCTGCCTTTCTACGTGCATAAAACACTTCTATTCCCCATTTTTCAAACACATGTGCTACGGCTTTACTTGCTCCTCCCTTCCCAAGAATCATAACTCGTTCAAATTTGTTCTCGATAAAAGGGTGAATCATTTTTTTGAAGCCATAGGCATCGGTATTAAAACCAATCCATTTCCCATCTGTAATTTTTACGCAATTAACCGCTCCAATTTCTTGGGCAGTTTCATCCAAAGCATCTAAAAAGGGAAGAATTTTCTCTTTATAAGGCTGAGTTACATTAAATCCTTTCAAATTTCTAGTAGATACTTCGTCTTTAAGTGTATCTAAATTAGGCAAATCCATCAGTTCATAGTGATGATTTCTTAGTCCTAATTTTTTGAATTTTTCTTTAAAAAAAGATGGGGAGAAAGAATATGATATTCCTCTCCCCAGTAATGCATATTTAGACATAATTTTTTCGTGTCTAGTTCTTTTTAAGTTTATTGTTGATTCCTTCAATAATAAAGATAATCGAAAAACCAATAATCAAGAAAATGATCGCTTGAATCAAGCGAGAATCAGCTGGTTCGTAGCCCACTATTTCTGTTCCTTTACGGATAAGAAGATCATAGTTTGACGGTAAAACATTGGTTTCAACCAAATTGACTACTTTTTCATTGGGTTCACCCACATGTTTTACAAATATTGACTCAACATGTTTCCAAGGCCAAACTTTGTATAAAGATCCTATTAAAAAACCGATTAAAACTGAAAAAGTAATATGATGATAATTTTCTAATACCCAACTTAGTACCTTTGAAAAACTCAATAAACCTGTAATGGCACCCACTCCAAAAACACCAAGTGTGATAAAATCAAGATTTGAAAGTGCGTGGATAAATACAGTGGAATAAGCTCCCAAAACCAACAGAATAAAGCTCCCTGAAATTCCTGGTAAAATCATTGCACAAATAGCAATCATTCCACAGAAAAATACATAAAGTAGATTTGTAGCGTCTGGTTGTGCTGGTATTTGAGAAATCATCACAACGGCAACAGCTCCCAAAACCATCCCTATCAATGCTTTTGCATCTACTTTTTTAAGTTGCCTATACAAATAAATGATACTCGCTAGGATTAACCCAAAGAAAAACGCCCAAAGTGGAATTGCATGGTGATTGAGGAGGTATTTTATCACTTTTGAAAGACTCAAAATACTCACTCCTATTCCAGCAAAAAGACTCAATAAAAAAGTTCCGTTGATATGTTCCCAGACTGCTTTTAGCCCTTCGTTTTTTAACTTTTTTATTAGCGAGGGTTTGATACTGTTAATGGAAGAAAGCAATTTATCATAGATTCCTGTAATAAAAGCAATTGTTCCACCTGAAACACCAGGAATGACATCGGCAGCTCCCATTGCCAATCCCTTTAAAAATACTAATCCGTACTGCTTCATTTTAATGTACTCTTGTTTTTTCTACGTAAGCCTCATATCCTCCTTCTAAAAAATGAACATTGTTTAATTGATGCATTTCTTTGAGAATATAACAAAGTGATTCAGCACGTTTACCTGTTTGGCATACAAATATCGATTTTCCCTTGATCATTTCTGGATTTTGAGCAATATCATCCATAGGAATATTTTCACTATTGAGTATTGCATCATCCTCAAATTCATAAGGTTCTCTAATATCTATGATTTGAATGCTTTTTTCTTCAATTTCTTTCAGTAATTCTTTTACTTCCATCGTTACTTTAATTTTTCAAATGTTCTGGTAAATAGTCAAAGAAAGTGTCTCCTCTGAGTCCTACTCTTAGACACTCCAAAGGAATCACTTCATTTGTGGCAATATTCCCTAGGTTCACATTTGGACCTAGTAACTTTAAAAACCAAATTTGTTGTGATTTCTGTGGTGTTTCCCAAAGGATATCATTAACATTTATTTTTCTCGTAATTTCTTCTATCAAATCGGATCTTACTTCTCCACCTCCACGGTAGATTCCCACATTTCCACCCTCACGAGCTTCTGCAATTACTTTCCACGAACCTGCTTGAAGTTCTTTCTCCATCATTTCTATCCATCGATAAGGTGGAATGAGTTTCTCAGCGGATTTTGATCCTACTTCAGAAAGCACTGTAAATCCTTTGCTCTTTAAATCGCGGATATATTCACATTTCTGTTCATGTGAAATTTCTATAGATCCATCAGAAACCTCGGCAGTATCGATATTTAACCGTGTAATTAGTTCCACATATTCTTTGTACATTCCACGAATTACAAAGGCCTCAAAAAGTGTCCCTCCTAGGTAAACTTTTATATCATTTTGCTGATAAAACTTAATTTTGTCCTCAAGTCGTGGGGTAAAATACGAAGTTCCAAATCCCAATTTAATAATATCAATATGGTCTTTAGACATTTCTACTAAACTCTGAGCATCTTTAAAGGATAATCCTTTATCCATTACCATCGTAATCCCTAATTCTCGGGGTTTACTAACTCTCTCAGGAATAAAGGGTAAATCGAAATTTTTCATATAACTTAACGTCCAAGTTGTTGTTGAATAACCTGAACAAAATTTGGTGCAATAGATTGCATTTTATTCAGGCATGTGTTATCTTTTTCACAAGCAAGAAGAAATAGCTCTTTGGCATATTCTTCGTTCTGGCAATAGTAATTAAAATAGGCAGAAAAGCAATGAAACAATGCATTTTCGGAGGCAAGTTTTGCTTTTTCGGATATCATTTTGCCTCTTTCGTTCTCTCCTAAATGTAGATAACATTCCAAAAGACTCAAAACAAGGTGATCTTCTAAGCCTTCTTCTTGAATGATTTCTAGATACATGTCTTTTGCCATTTTCCACTCGTCATTTTTCTCACAAATCTTAGCAAACTGTAACCTATACGAACTATTTTCGTAATCCATTCTAAGGGCTTTTTGAAAAGCAAAAAACGACTCTGAATAGTTTTCTTTTTCTAGGAATGCTAAAGCTAATTGTTCCCAAGCGAAAGCAAGTTGTGGATCTTCTGTTACCGCTTTTTCACCATACAATATTGCGGAACTTAAACCTCCTATTTCTCTATAACACTGTGATAGTTTTGAAAAGGTAATTGCACTAGGTTCTTCTAATAAGGAAACTTTGAGAAGAAATTCTTTTGCTTCATTGTATTGATTTTGAAGGAAAAGAATATTGATTATTTCATGATAGGCAGGTATAAACATTTCATTGATAAAATAAGCGTATTCAAAAGCTGAAAATGCTTTTATGTAATCGCCTTCATTTTTTAATAAAAGTCCATTGTAATACCATATAATATAACTAAATGGTAATTCAGACGTTAAACTATTAAAAAACGAAACACCCCTACTGGAGTCTTCATAATCAATATAATAATCATACAGAAGACTCACACAAAATTCATCTTCTGGAAATGTAACACAATATTTCTCTAGATAATCAATGGCAGATTCTATTTCACCTAATCTACGATATTCATTAGAAATTTGAGAATAAAAGCTTTCGGGTAATTCAGCATTTTCTGCTGCTTTAAGTAAAAAATCGAGTGCTTCTTGGTTTTTCCCCATTTTCAACGATAAATTTGCTTTCAGCTGAAACAAATCTGATGAATTTGGTAATAAAGTTTCTATTTTATCTACCAGCTCATTCGATGCTTCTATTTCATAATTATCAAAAAGCACTTTTGCTTTTTCAAGAAGTATTTTAGGAGCATCGGGATGTATAGATAAAGCTATTTCACAGATTATTAGCGCAGATGAAAGTCTATTTTTCTCTACCAAATAATCTATCATTTCTATAAAAACTTCAGAATCGTAATAATTCACTTTTTTTGATTCCAGCATATACTCTATGCTGGCTATTTGCTCAAGACTCAGTCTTTGGTTGAACCTTTCGTCTTTATTATTTCTCATCATGGTTGAGTGTCTCGGCGAGTAACCTATTCGGTATGCAAGTTAGATTTTTTTTTGTATTTCATATACTCTTTTGCCATTTATTTATCAACATCTCATTTTGAAAAAAGACATTGATATACAATGAATTAGAATAAATAACTCAAATACTTATTAAACAAAAACATAAGTATCTGAAAAATAAACCACTAAATTGCCTTTGAAATACTCCTCTATATCTTTCATTCACTGAATGTCAAAAAAACATCAAAACAATTATTTTTTTCTTAATTGCTCTTTTATTTTACTTGTCAAAAACATTTAAGAAAATCCCTTTAAGTCTAATAAGACTACAAAATCATGAGTAATTTCATAAATTTGATTCAAATAACTTTTCATTATGCTGAATTTTTTTAGAGTAACTCTACTCATTTTATTTTCTATCCATTTTTCTCTATCTGCACAAAACAATGATTGGACGCTCACTCAAACTGGCGATAATATGACCATTTTGATCGATCTAAACAGTACCCCAACTATTGCTGGCGTTAATATTTCAACATCAGATACAATTGGAATTTTTTATCAAGACGGTTCAAATTTTCAGTGTGCGGGTAAAATTGCTTGGAACGGAAATGTAAGTCAAGCCATCTCTTTCCCTGCCTATGCTGATGACAGCAGTACACCAGCTACAGATGGATTCTCTAACAACGACTCATTAATATGGCGTGTGAAATCTAATGGTACAACTTATGAAGCAACCGTAGTATATGCCACTACGATACCTTTTACCAATGTTTTCCAAACAGATGGATTCGCAAAAATCACTACGCTAAATATTATTTCTACAGGTGCAATTGCGGGTTGTACAGATACGAATTACCTAGAATACAACCCACTTGCAACGATAGATGATGGGAGTTGTGCTACTTTAAAGGTTTTTGGGTGTACAAATTCTGCTTATTTAGACTTTAATCCTAATGCCAATGTGGATGATGGATCTTGTGATACGCTCAAAGTATTTGGTTGTACCGATACCTTATACCTCGAATATAATCAAAATGCGAATGTAGATGACGGAAGCTGTGCTACATTAAAAGTTTTTGGATGTACAGACACAAATTACCTAGAATACAACGCAAATGCCAACGTGGATAATGGAAGCTGTAATACCTTAAAAGTTTTTGGGTGTATGGATACCCTCTATTTAGAATATAACCCAAATGCCAATGTGGATAATGGAAGTTGCAATACCTTAAAAGTTTTCGGGTGTACTGATACGAATTACTTTGAATATAACGTAAATGCCAATGTGGATGATGGATCTTGTGATTCTCTAAAAGTGTATGGATGTACAGACCCACAAGCTCAAAATTATAATCCACAAGCAAACCTCGATAATGGTAGCTGTAATTATGATTGTCCAAATGGTACCATAAAAGTGACTCTAAAGCTTTTCCCTGCAAAAGGATATGATAACTCTTGGCTTTTCTCAGAAAATGGACAACTCCTCCAACAGGAAGGACCATTGCAGTTAAACAACAAAGACTCGGTAATTCATACCTATTGCTTTGAACCCAATAAGAACATTTTCTTTAGCCATAATCATCTAGACTCTTTTGCAATCATTGTTTGCGGTGCTCTCATAACACCCGCAACAAACTCCACCGCCGTTTTTACCACAAATTGTGATACAGATATTCCGGAAATTAATGCAGAACAAGTGATTGTTACATCAATTAATAATCAGTTATTAATTAGCAGTCATAAAACACTATTCACTCAATACGAACTTATTTCAATAACAGGAAAAACCTTATCAAATCAGTCTGTTTCTGGAAATACTTTCTCAATAAATACTTCTGCCACTACCCCTGGAATATATATTCTAAAGCTTAAAAACAAAAAAGGCAGTATCTATAAAAAGGTATTTATCAAATAATACTTTACAAAAGGTTAGAAGCACATTCTAACCTTTTTTGTTTTAATAAAAAATGTAAAGAAGTCGTTAATATGGGTTAAGATGATTTTAACATTAAAAACCTTTCGTATTTTTGATTTGATGAGTAAAAACAGAATACAATTTGTAACCATTCTAATGGCTTCGGCCCTAATTGTACTAATCTTTGTTCAGTATAGCTGGATTAAGGGACTTTATTCTTTGGAAAAAAAGAAATTTGACCAAAGCATGAGACGTGCTGTTTACTATCTTCAAAGTGAGCTTACATACTCTATGATTCCCATCAATGAAGATGTTATAAACACTTTAGGAATCAAACCCTCGCTAGATAATCAATTAGCAGATACCAATTTTCAATTAGACCGAATAAAGGGGAATCCGATAGAGTTAAATTTCTCTGGTGAAAGTGGACATATTCACACTCCTGATGAATATGAAAAAGAAAAAAAATTGTTTCTCACAAGAGTGGTAAACCGTGTCGAATCTTTTTATGACAACTATTATAAGTTATCCACTTTGGAATTTGAAGCAGAACTTGTTCCTGAAGAAGTAGAAAAGAAAATCTTAAAAACTCTCAAAAAAGAAGGAATCGATCCTGATTTTAGTTTTGCCATTACCGATGACGAACATCAATTTATCTATCTTTCCGATGAAAAAATTGACAAAGTCACCTATCTTACAGGATATTCCTTTACTGCAAATTACAAAGGGATCAGTCACCCTTATATGGTGCATTTATTGATTAACAAAAAAACAGCATATATCCTCAGTGAAATACAAAGTATTATGATGATTTCCTTACTCATCATCATCATCATTGGAGGTAGTTTCTATTATGCACTAAGAATTATTTTGAATCAGAAAAAACTCTCAGAGGTTAAGAATGATTTTATAAACAATATGACACACGAACTCAAAACGCCCATTGCAACTGTGTCATTAGCCCTTGAAGCGCTCACAAAATTTGGAATCAAAAACGATATTGAACGCTCAAACAAATACCTAGAAATTTGTCAAAATGAAAATAAGAGACTAGGTAGAATGGTGGAAAACGTACTGAATGCAGCTGCTTTTCAAAAAGGTGAACTCAAACTAAAGCTAGAAACTCTAGATATCCATGATTTACTTGATAGTATCATAGAAATAAGCGAGGTACAAGTAAAATCTAAAGATGGATATATCTTAAAGAACTTTAAGGCAGAAAATACAGAAATAGAAGTTGACCAAGTACACTTTACCAATATCTTAGTCAATCTACTAGACAATGCCTATAAATATTGTAAAGAGCGACCAGAAATTGAAGTAGAGAGCCTCAATGATCAAACAAACCTCTATCTTTACATAAAGGATAAAGGCATTGGAATGAAAAAAGAACATTCTAAAAGAGTTTTCGATAGATTTTACAGAGTTCCCACTGGAAATATTCATAATGTAAAAGGATATGGACTGGGATTGAGCTATGTAAAAGAAGTGATCGAAAAACACAAAGGAACTATTCAGGTGCAATCTGAATTAGATAAAGGAACCACATTTTTAATAACTATACCCTATGGAAGAGAAAATTAAAGTTTTAATTGTAGAAGATGATCCGTTTATCGGGTTGATTACCAAAGAGTGCTTTGAATCTAAAGATTTTGAAGTAGAGCTGTATGAAAACGGAGCTGAAGGTTATAAAGCCTATAAAAAATTTCAGCCAGATATTTGTATTTTTGATGTAATGATGCCTATCAAAGATGGATTCACTCTTGCTCAAGAAATTAGAAAAGAAGATAAAGACACACCTATTATCTTTTTGACAGCCAAATCCATGAAAGAAGATGTTATTCAAGGGTTTAAAGTAGGAGCTGATGACTATGAAAAAAAACCATTTAGCGTAGAAGAACTCATTGCTCGTGTGGAGGTTATTCTTAAAAGAATTAATATGAATACCACAAAGCAAGAAGAAATCTCTACTTACCAAATAGGTAAATACCAATATGATAGAGACTACAAACTTCTTAAAATAGAGAATAACGAACAAAAGTTAACAGATAAAGAAGCTGATATCCTCACCTATCTTTGTAAAAATCTAAACCAAATAGTAGATCGATCAAAATTATTGATTGAAGTATGGGAAAACGATAGCTTTTTCAACTCCAGAAGTTTAGATGTATATATTACTAAAATCAGAAAATACCTCAAAGAAGATCCAGATGTAGAACTTTTGACAATTAGAGGTAAAGGATTCAAACTTTGGATTCATTCAAAAAAAGCGTTTCAATCCTAAAACAAAACCGCATTGAAAACCCATTGTGTATCTTATAATCATTTTCCCATCCTATCTCCTATTATCAAAGATTTAGTTGAAGAAAATGATCAACTCAAGCCATTTATTAGAGATTTTGCATCTGTAGAATCTCTTTTGCATTATGCAGAGAATAGAACGTTCTCTAATGAACAGAGAGTACGTTTGTATGAAGTTCTGAAAAATCAGAATCAGCATATTAATCTATTACCTATTCAACAAAATCATATTGAGCAATTAAGAAATAGTCAAACCTTTACGATTTGCACAGGGCATCAACTTTGCTTTTTTACAGGCCCTGCCTATTTTATCTATAAAATAGCCTCGGTGATTAATCTTTGTCAGCAACTTAAATCAAAAGCTCCTGATAAAAATTTTGTTCCCATTTTTTGGATGGCGTCCGAAGATCATGATTTTGAAGAAGCCAATCATTTCTTTTTAAAAGAACAAAAACTCGTATGGGAAAGTGAAGAAACAGGTAAAATTGGTAGTTTTTCTACTGAAAATGCCTTAAAACTACATCAAATACTAAAAAACCTACTCGGCAAAAACCTCAATGAGCAAGAGCTTTTGAAATGGTTTCAGGAAGCTTATTCGCATTCAAATTTGAGCGAAGCAACAAGATTTTTGGTTCAGAAAATTTTTGGTTCTTTTGGAATCCTTTGCCTAGATAGCGATGACCTAGAACTCAAAAAAGCAATTGCTCCTTTCTTTAAAAAAGAACTAGAAGAAAAAGTCAGCTTTGATGCTTTTAATAAAATGGATTTACGCTTTCCAAAAAAATATAAAAGACAAATAAATGCTCGAGTGTGCAATTTGTTTTATTTGGGAAAATCTTCCAGAGAACGGATCATTCCAGAAAAAAATGGTTTTAGTGCAGGAGAACAATTTTGGACAACCGAAGATTTTATAAATCATATTCAAGAACATCCAGAAAAACTCAGTCCCAATGTACTGCTTCGTCCAGTTTTTCAAGAATTTGTTTTACCCAATCTGGCTTATATTGGAGGTGGTGGAGAAATCAATTATTGGCTTCAGTTAAAAGAAGTCTTTCAAGCTTTTGAGATTCCTTTTCCGATACTCATTTTAAGAAAATCTGTTTTGATGATTTCTGATCATCTTTGGGGAAAAATGGGAAAAAACTCCATAGAATGGAAAGATATTTTACTTACAGAAGAAGCTTTTATTAATCATCAAGCCAAAGAATCTTATACGGAGAATGCTGAAATTCATTCTTACCAAGAGCAACAAAAAAAAGCTCTTGACAAGCTTAGAAATACCTTCTCGCAATGGTCTCCTCAAATAGAATCGATAGAGAAAAAGATAGATAAAGAAATAGCGCGTCTTAAAAACAGAGCTTTTAAAGATTTTAAACAACAAAAGGAAGTAGATACTAGACTTTTTAATAAGCTTAACAAAGAAATTTTCCCAAACAATAAACTCCAAGAAAGGCAGCTGAATTTTTCCAATTTTTATAGAATTCATGGTCAATCTTGGGTAGATGAATTGGTCTATAATTGTGATGTTCTTCATCCAAATATTCTTTTTATTGAGCATTAAAACAAAAGTGCTAAATGAGAATGAGTGTGTAATAAATTCCCATAAGAAATCGGTATGGAAATAAAAGTATTCGCTCTCAAAAACCACCCTAAAACACCCAATAATAAAAAATAAAGTAAAGCAATTAAAGTTTGCTTTTTTAATAGTTTATCAATGGACATTTCGAGACTCATAATTTGGACAACAAATTTTCACAAAATTAATCTGATATTTCATTTATTAGAGTAATACAACACAAAAACGCCTTTTTTCTTCAACTTTTAACAAGAATTAATCTATCTAGAATTAATTAAACCTTAATCTTTCCTAAATTTGAATTAGAAAAATTAATTGTTATTATGAAAAGATATTTATTGTCTGTAGCAGCGGTAGCTCTGATGGGTTATCAAGCTCATGCGCAAAAGGTTGAATTCACAGAATTTGATCTTGACAATGGTCTGCATGTAATTTTACACAAAGACAATTCGGCACCAGTTGTCATTACTTCGGTAATGTACCATGTAGGAGCAAAAGACGAAAATCCAAAAAGAACAGGATTTGCTCACTTTTTTGAGCATCTTTTGTTTGAAGGAACAAAAAACATTGGACGTGGAGAGTGGTTTAAAATAGTCTCTCAAAACGGAGGTCAAAACAACGCCAACACTTCTGATGATAGAACTTATTACTATGAAGTTTTCCCATCAAACGCCTTGGAAACAGGACTATGGATGGAATCTGAACGTATGCTTCACCCAGTGATTGATAAAGTGGGAGTAGAAACACAAAACGAGGTTGTTAAGGAGGAAAAAAGACTTCGTGTGGATAATCAGCCTTATGGTGGATTTATGAGAGAAGTAAAGAAAAGACTTTTCAAAAAACACCCATACCGTTGGACAACCATTGGAGAAATGGAACACTTGGATGCAGCAACTCTGGATGAATTCTTGGCATTTAACAAAAAATTCTATGTTCCTAATAATGCCGTATTGGTAGTTGCAGGAGATATCGATGAAGCTAAAACAAAAGAATTAGTTAAAAAATACTTTAAAGACATCCCAAAAGGAGCAGATATTGAAAGAACTAACATCAAAGAAGATCCTATTACAGAGCAAATTAATGGAGAATATCAAGATCCAAACATTCAGCTTCCTGCAATTGTTTCGGCTTGGAGAACTCCATCAATGAAAACAAGAGATGCTTATGTTTTAGACATGATTTCTACTTATTTAAGTGATGGAAAATCTTCTATTTTGTACAAAAAATTAGTGGATGAGAAAAAAACTGCTTTACAAGTAGGTGCATTCCCAGTAAGCATGGAGCACTATGGTATGTATATGTTATTTGCGATTCCGATGGGTGATAATCCTGCAAGTGAAGTATTGGCAGATGCGCAAGCTGAAATCAAAAAAGTACAAACCGATTTAATCTCTAAAGAAGATTTCCAAAAGTTGTTAAACAAAATGGAAATGGACTTCGTAAGCAGCAACTCTGATGTAACAGGAGTAGCAAACTCATTGGCGAGAGATTATATGCTTTATGGAGATGTAAATTTGATTAATAAAAGACTGGAAATTTACCGTTCTATTACTAGAGAAGAAATTCGTAAAGTAGCAAAAAAATACTTGAACGAAAATCAAAGACTTGTATTAAACTATGTACCAAAAAAGTAAGACAATGAAAAGAAATATATTAGCACTAGCTGCATTCTCAATGATCTCTCTTGGTGCATTGGCACAGGTAGATCGATCTAAACAACCTGCAACAGGTCCTGCTCCTGAAGTAAAATTAGAAGCACCAAAACAGTTTACGTTACCTAATGGAATGAGAGTAATGGTTGTA
Organism: Flavobacteriales bacterium; assembly: GCA_025210805.1. Lineage (NCBI taxonomy): Bacteria > Pseudomonadati > Bacteroidota > Flavobacteriia > Flavobacteriales > Flavobacteriales bacterium. The sequence goes on along the minus strand of JAOAQX010000004.1, from coordinate 70,167 downwards.
GAAAACCACAAACTTCCTAGAGCTTCTGCCCTACTTACTCTTGATAATTATCCACAAGCTGAAAGTCCAAAAACTGGAGTATCTGATTTAGCTGGAGAATTATTTGGAAACGGAACTACAAAAATGGATAAAGACGCTTTTAATGAAAGAATTGACTTTCTTGGAGCAAGAGCCAGTTTTTGGTCAACAGGAGCTAGAGTATCCTCACTTTCTAAGTATTTTCCTGAAATGCTAAACCTTATGGCCGATGCCGTATTGAAGCCTGTATTTCTTGAAGAAGAATTCAAAAAAACTAAAGATCAAATGATCGAAGGTTTGAAGTCTAATGAAAAATCTGCTTCTGCCATTGCTGGAAATGTTGTAGATGCACTTACTTATGGAAGACGTCATCCTTTTGGAGAATTTAGTACAATTTCATCTGTAGAGAAAGTAACTTTCCAAGATGCAAAGAATCATCTAAAAGTACACTTTAAGCCAAATCATGCTTACTTAGTGATCATCGGAGACGTAAAGTATGCCAAGGTGAAAGCTCAAATAACCAAACTGTTTGGAAAATGGGCAAAAAAAGTGGAAGGGCGTACTTTTATGCCAAAAGTGAAAAATGCAGTAAAAACAGAAATCAACTTTGTTGATGTACCAAATGCTGTACAATCTGAGATTGCACTTACCAACACTTTTGAACTAAAAAAGAGTCACCCAGATTATTTCCCATTAATCATTGCTAACCAAATTTATGGTGGAGACTTTAGTTCTTACCTAAATATGAATATCCGTGAAGCACATGGATGGACGTATGGAGCAAGATCATCTTTTTCGGCAAGTAGATATATTGGAACATTCCAAGCTTCTACTCAAGTACGTAACTCTGTAACTGACTCTACCATCATGGAAGCCATGAAAGAAATGGACAGAATTCTTACAGAAGATGTAAGCCAAGAAGACATAGACCGTGTAAAAGCAAAATACTCAGGTAATTTTGTAATGAGCGTTCAAAAACCAAATACCATTGCTCGTTATGCTATGGATATTGAAAGATTAGGACTTGGAAAAGATTTTTATAAGAATTTCTTGAAAAACCTAAATGCTGTAACTGTTGCTGATATCAAAAGAGTAGCAAAAAAGTACTTTTTGAAAGACAATATGAGAATTATTGTTGTAGGAAAAGGATCTGAAGTAGCTGAAGGATTGGAAAAATTGGGTTATCCAATAAAATATTACAATAAAAAAGCTAAAAGAATTAAAAAACCAGTTTTCAAAAAGAGTATTCCAGAAGGAATGACGGCTCAAATTGTGATTGATAATTTACACAAAGCAATGGGTGGAAAAGATAAACTAAAAAATACAAAATCTGTATTTACAGTTTATACAGCTAAAATGCAAGGAATGCTTATGACAGCAAGATCTAAAGCTATGGCTCCTAACCTCTCATTAAGCACTATGGATGTAAACGGACAACCTATGCAATCACAAAAGTTTGATGGTAAAAAAGCTAAAACCATCCTTCAAGGAAAAGTTCAGGAGAATACTGAGGAAGAATTAAAAAAAATGCAAGAATCTACTCAACCATTTAACGAACTAGACCTTAAAGGGAAACTAGAAAGTATAGAAACTGTTAATGAAAAAGAGTGTTATGTTCTTGTGGATGAAGATAAAAAATATTTTATAGACACAGAGACTTATCTAATCCTAAAACAATCTACGAAAATAGAAGGACCTAATGGTGAAACAACAACTCAATCTGTTATTTTTGGAGATTACAAAGAAGTAAAAGGAATTCAATTTCCAAATAAAATGAGCATCACCTTTGGTCCAAGATCACTTGATTTTACAGCTCAAAAGATAGAAGTTGATTCAAAAAGTGTAAAGAAAAAAGATTTCAAAATCTAAATTTCAAAAAACACGTCAAACTTCAAAAGCCAATATAGAAAACTATATTGGCTTTTTTTGGTTTAAACTTTCGTCCATTTTTCTTAGGTTTCGTATATTGTAGAAATTTTAAATGTATCAATGAACTTAGAACACAATAAGAACGAAGATAACTTAAAGTTACTTGTAGCCGAGCATAGAAAAAAATTGTCTATTATTCACAAAGGTGGTGGACAAAAAAAGATTGATAAACAACACGCAAAAGGCAAAATGACTGCTAGAGAAAGAATCAACTATTTGGTAGATGACACCTCTGATCTAGTAGAAATAGGAGCTTTTGCAGGTTTTGATATGTATAAAGAACATGGCGGATGCCCTGCAGGTGGTGTAGTGGTTGTGATAGCCAAAGTACAAGGAAAAAGATGCGTAGTGGTAGCCAATGATGCTACTGTGAAGGCAGGAGCTTGGTTTCCTATTACAGGTAAGAAAAATTTAAGAGCACAAGAAATCTCTATTGAAAATAATCTTCCCATCATTTATCTTGTAGATAGTGCCGGAGTTTATTTACCTATGCAAGATGAGATTTTTCCTGATAAAGACCATTTTGGTAGAATTTTTAGAAATAATGCCATTATGAGCTCAAAAGGAATAACACAAATTGCCGCCGTAATGGGTTCTTGTGTAGCAGGAGGGGCTTATCTTCCTATCATGAGTGATGAATCTATCATTGTAGATAAAACAGGTAGTATATTTTTGGCAGGGTCCTACCTTGTAAAAGCTGCCATAGGAGAAAGTATAGATAACGAAACTCTAGGAGGAGCAACAACACACTGTGAAGTCTCAGGAGTTACAGATTATAAAGCCAAAGATGATCAAGATGCTCTTGATAAAATCAAGAATATTTTTGAGAAAATTGGGAAAAATGAAACCGCTGGTTTTAATAGAATAGAAGCCAAAGAACCCCGATTAGAAAAAGACGAAATCTATAAATACGTACCTATCGCAAGAAATAAACCTTACGAAGTAAGAGATATTATTGAAAGTATTGCCGACGCAGGAAGTATAGAAGAATATAAAGAGGAATATGGGAAAACTATTGTATGTAGTTATGCCCGTATAGACGGATGGGCTGTAGGAATTGTAGCGAATCAAAGAGAAGTCGTAAAATCTCGCAAAACAGGAATGCAATTTGGAGGAGTGATTTACTCAGACTCTGCAGATAAAGCAGCAAGATTTATCATGAATTGTAACCAAAAGAAAATTCCATTAGTTTTCTTGCAAGATGTTACAGGTTTTATGGTTGGGTCTCATAGTGAGCATGGAGGTATCATTAAGGATGGAGCCAAAATGGTAAATGCCATGGCAAACAGTACCGTTCCTAAATTTACCGTTGTTATAGGGAACTCTTATGGAGCTGGAAACTATGCAATGTGTGGAAAAGCTTATGATCCAAGATTTATGCTGGCTTGGCCAAATGCGAAACTAGCTGTAATGGGAGGAGCTCAAGCTGCCAAGGTTCTTTTACAAATAGAGAAGGCATCTCTTAAGGCCAAAGGGGAAGAAATTAGTCCTGAGAAAGAGCAAGAGATCTTGACAAAAATCACCCAAAAATACGACAAACAAACCGAGGCAACTTATGCTGCTGCACGCCTTTGGTATGATGCCATTATTGATCCAGCAGATACCCGCCAATGGATTTCAACAGGAATAGATATGGCAAACCACAAAAAAGTAGAGAAGTATAACGTAGGAGTAATTCAAACCTGATGAAAGGAGCAAAAAAAATATGGATCTCAGCCTTGCTTTTACCAAGCTTGATCGCAATGGGACAAAACAAAGAGGCTTACTCTCAAAGTGTAAATCTTCAACAAGAAAGTATTGAGCCTTATTCTGTTAAAAACAGAAAGGGAGATGATCCTTACCACTATCGAGAAAGAGCTGAGCATGAAATTAAATATGGTCGCCCTATCCTTGATAAAAACTTCGATAATGCCCGAGAATTTCATAAGTTTTTCCAAGAACTTAGTGACGAATTCTTAGGAAATTATCAACGATTAATTGAGGCTGATCTCGAAGAAAAAAGAAGAGATAAAATGCTCGCAATAAGAAGAGCTACCTTGGCTGATTTGGAATATGCTACATACCGTGCAAAAACCATTTCAACTAAAGATGAAAAATTAGATTTTCTTAGACAAAATTACTTTGATGTTTTCCAGCATTTATTTGAAGACTATAAACACAAAATGCCAAAATATTTGGATTCCTACTATTCAAAAAGGCATTATGATTATAAGAAAAACGAAAATAAAGATAAAACTGGTTTAAATCACAGAATATATATTCGAGAATTTAACCAATTTTTCGGTCATATTCACCCATTAGTCAGTGATTTATATGAGCTAAAAAATAAATCAGAAGCTTTACTAAGGAAAGAGAAAAAACCAGATTTAGAACAAGAATATATTCTTAAAGAATACTTCAAAATGGCAGAATATAGAAATAATCTCTATATCCTATCGAGAACAACTTGGCAAGAATCTGAAGCATTTTTTAATAAACTCAGAGAGGTTTTACATACCAAATATCGAGAAGATTGGACTTATGGTCAATGGAAAACTTGGCTAGAGGAAACAAAACAGACAGAGAAGCTCCAAATATTGATGAACAACACCGTAGCTGTGAGTATCGATAACATGAAAGAGCTTAAGAAAATTCCAAAATATCAATCGGATGTTTCTCTTAAAAACAATGTAAACAAATACTTAAAGTTTGCTCAAACTTCTGGGAAAAGTACTTTTAAAAAGATCATCTCCACTATTGACAAGGCTAAAACTATAGGTAAGCCTCAAACGGAGACGATAAATCTTGCAATTGACACTTATAAAGAACGTGAATCTGAGTATTTTATGAGAATTAAAGAATCCTTTATGGAACTCAAAAATAAATATACGGATCAAGCAGTTACCGATGCTCAAGAAAAAGAGCAAGAGATTCTTAAAGAAAGAGAACAAAAGGCTAAAGCCAAAGAGAGAGAAGACGAAAGAAAAAGAAAAAGCTATTGGAAAAATAGAAATAGATAATATTTTCTTTTTCAATAATTCATTTACTGTTTTTATTAATCAAACAGATTTTTTTCACCCACAAATAATTATTCTATTTGTGGGTGTTTTTTTACAATACAAAACTACCAAATTATGGATTCATTAACACAAATCGTATTAGGTGCAGCTGTAGGAGAAGCTACACTAGGAAAAAAAGTAGGGAATAAAGCCATTTTTTGGGGCGCTGTAGGTGGAACCATTCCAGATCTCGATGTGCTTTCTAAGCATTTTACAGATTCTCTTTCAGCCATAGAAATTCATAGAGGATTTTCTCACTCTATTGTGTTTTGTATCTTAATGGCTCCATTATTAGGCTTCCTTGTTCAAAAAATTCACCATAAAGAACCAGCTACTTGGAAAAACTGGAGTTTATTGTTCTTTTGGGCACTTTTTACTCATCCAATCCTAGATTCTTTCACCACTTGGGGTACACAATTGTTTTGGCCAGCGGAAATGCGTTTAGCTTTTAAAAATATTTTTGTGTTAGACCCCAGTTATACTATTCCCTTTTTACTTTGTGTAACTATTGCTATGTTTTACAAAAGAACCAACCCCAAAAGAGCTCAATGGAATCAATTAGGAATATATATTAGTAGTTTCTATATGCTTTTGAGTTTGGGAGCTAAAGCCTATACTTACCAAGTTTTTAAAGACAAAATTGACAATCAACAAGTCACATATTCAGAAATTCAAACAAGACCTAGCCCTATGAATATCATTCTTTGGAATGCCAATATCAAAACAGAAAATGGTTTTTATATGACGGATTATTCACTACTTGACAAAGAAAACGAGCTCAAACTGGTGTTTCATGCTTCCAATAAGCAGCTTGAAAAAGAAATTGCGGATCAGCAACTTGTTTCACGAATTATAAAAATTACTGAAGGCTGGTATATTGTGGAAAAAAACAACCCTCACTCCTATCTCTTTCATGATTTACGTTTTGGCGTACTCAGTAGTGATTTATCAAGTAACAAATACGCATTTAGTTATGAAATTTATCGTGAAAGCGGTATTTGGAAAGGACGTGAAGTGGAAAAAAATCGTCAGGATTTAGATATGAAAAACTTGCTAGGTAAACTATGGCATAGGATTTTAGGAAAAGTATCTTAAAACAAAAAGTGCTTCAATATTTTAAAACATTGAAGCACTAACTTTATGAATACTACCACAAAACTTACAGTTCGTTTTTAGCAGCACGTTTTTTCTTATATCTTTTACGTTTTTTCTCCTTTTTCGAGTCCGCCTTATCTTCTTTTTCGGCTTCTTTCTTATTCTTAGCTTCTTCTTTCGCCTTTTTCTTTTTCTCTTTTTCTTTGCGTTTTTTCTTTTTCTTTTCTTCCTCAGGATCTTTTTTACGCTTTACATCTCTACTCATCCAACGAGTTCTAGAATGCGCTGCTTTTCTTCGTTTTTCCACAATCTGAACATTGACTCCGAAAGCAAAATTTGTCCCTTTGGTTTCTCTAGGATTCGAAAAAGCCAGAACATTATCCGTCATTAAATATAAATTCACGGATTTCACATTGAAGTTCACCCCAGCACTTATTCCAGCGTCATTATTGAAGTAATTTACGCCACCAATAACATCTAGGAAAGAAAACACACTTGACTGGTAGATTAAACTTGCACTTGGAAAAGTTCTGTTTTCTTGTATTTTAGTACTCAATTGAAGATTTACAAAGTTCTTTCTGTTAATTCTGTATTTCGCACCTACTGTTACTCTAGGGGCAAAAGTAGAACTAAAAGAAGCCTCATTGGTATCTAGTTGGGTAGATTCTCTATTTTCTTCTCTCCATTGATCAATAATTTCGTCTAAATCATCATCGGTATTAAGCTGAATTTTAAATCCATCATACTTAAAGTTTTCAGGAAAATTGATACTATGCGTCTTTGCATTGTCTCCCCAAGAAATAAAACCGAGTTCTGTCATCACAGCAGACAGGTAAATTTTCTTATTGAGCATATAATCTACTCCAAGATCCAAACCAAGTCCTAGATTTCTAAAATTGATTGGCGAAAGTCCTATTGGTATGTCTGCATCTAAATCTAATCCTGCCATGCTAAATGCCATTCTTCCATTTGCGTCAATAGATCCAAATTTATTTTCACTATTGGTTTTAAATGTCATAGAGTTTTCGGAAACCCCTACAAAAGCCAAACCACTCAAAATATGCAATCGAGCACCTACTCTCCAACTTTTATTTAAGTCTCGGGAATACCCTACATGCAAATCAGAATAAGCCATAACTTCTGGCTTAAACGCTGAAAAATCAAGTGTTCGATCAATATTTTTCTCATGAACATTTCCGTAAATAAGTAGATCAAATAGTCCATCAGAGAAATTAAAATCTACTTTAGTCGATAGATCTAATCCAAAACTCCAATAACCGCCATCATAAGCCCTTAATCCACCATAGAGTACTTCTGTACTAAATTCTGTGTTAACAAAGGTCTGATCATCTATTTTATCATTAATGTGCTCAAGATCAATAATGGTTTTAATTTCACTTACTCTTCTAATAACGTCGCTAAAGGTCAACGTATTTGAATAAGCGTTTAGCTCAACACTACCCAAAACTGGGACACCAAAGAAATAGCTATTTCTAAGTCCATGCGCTGGATTTTGTTTTGCCGATCCTGGCAAGAAATCCACATTGTATTGAATCAAAGGTTTGTGATGTTGCGCAAAGGAAATTTGTACAACTGCCAATAATAAAACAAGTGCTAATATATTCTTCTTCATTTCTTTTATTCCTTTCTTTTTCTATTCTATGGTCACTCCTGCTACTACTTCTGCTCCTGCTACTATATGCACATAATGATCTTTACTAATAGCCACAGATTCATTTGCTCCTAAATTTTTAGGCGTAAACAGATGAACTGTTGGTATTAATTTACCCCCATTTATTAAGGCTTTTCTTTGAGCCTTGTTTAAAGTAATTTCCGTTTTATAAATTGTAGTGCTTTGCACTTCTCCTATATCGTTAACTTTTGCAGACTTGATTACTGCAGGAATATCAATAGTTTCTAAGTTTAAGTTATTGATAGAATCATGAATAATAATACTTGCTCCAATATTTAAAGGATACATATTTTCTATTTCCAAATGCACGATTACATCTTTTAAATCCAAAGTTTCATCCTCTTCGAGGTCATTTAAATCACTTAAATCGCTTTTTTCATAAGAAACTGTGTCTTGGTAAAACAAAGAATCTGCACGTAAATCAAGTGGAAGAAATGCCTCCATATCAATATAAGCTTTTGAACCTACTTCCAAGAAAGATTTCGTTTGCCCTGGTTCAAGAACCGCTGTTGCTTCTCCCCAAGTTTCAAATTTTCTGGGTAAAAATGATATAATCTCAGGAATATTAGAATTTGTTCCATCGTATTTTCCAATACTCACTTTATCTTCTGCTGTATTTACTGCGGCACTCATCAAAACGGGAGTGTTAAAAGTCATGTTTTTTTCAACATTTGCTTTATTATAGGCTTTTCCATTTAGATCAACAGAAGCTGCCACACCCATTTCATTTCTCATACGGAAATGAATATATGCAGACTTTAGACTAAAATCACCTGAAATTTTATTTAGGTATTCCTCCTCCCAATCATTAGTCATTTTGTCTAATGTTACTTTTTTACTCTTAAAGTCTCCTTCAAAATATGCAAATTCAGCATCATTTACTTTTACATTCACTTGATAATTTTCTAGTCTATTAAGCGGTGCGTGAGCTGTATTATAAAATCTTGGTTCAAATTTTAAAAGAATAGTATTATATGGTTGTCCACTATATTGATCAAGTCTTAATGTCATCTTAGTTAAATCAAATTCTTGATTATAGGTATTAAAACCACCACTGATAGAGATGATCTCTTCTACTGGATTATTCATAGAATCAACAGCTCCAACAATAGAAATTTTCAACTGATGTGCTTTAGAAACAAACTCATCAATTCTAATATTTAATTTCCCTTTTTTCCATTTCACTAGGCTCAATTCTTCATTAAAGTTCGAACCATTATCTGTAATTGTATAAGGGTATTCATAAGAAAAAACAGGATCGGTATATTTAGCAACCGAAGTACTGATTCTTAAATTCTCTTGTGGCTTTAGTTTTAGCACAATAGATTTAGAAAGATCTATAAGTTGAGCTTGATTTATACCATTTACCGTTAATGATGTTATTTTAAAAGAAAAATCACTAAACACTTGCTTGCCTGCCATATCGATTAACTGAGCAGCTGTTTCTCCTGCATTTATCGATGTAAAATTATAGGTTCCTAAATTCGTTGACTGGCTTCTTACCTCTATAGCAAGATTTGAAATATCGAAATCAGTATTATTGGTAAGTTTGATTTCAAAATCTCCAGATTCGTACGTTACAGTTGATATGGAGTTTGCCGTTCCCCAATTAATAGAGTTCAAATTGGTAGAAAAGGTAGAAAAAGTAGCGTTTGTCCCGTTTAGAGCAATAAAATTTTGAATCTTAGCTGAGGCTACTTCCGTAGATTTTTGCATTAAACCAAGCATAGATCCTATGTAACTCACAGAGAAATCTTGAATCCTTGCTGTAGAGTAATCAATTTTTACAGATTCTTGAACTTGTTGCTTAGTAGAAGTAAATATATCTTCTGAGTTAAAATGTGCAACAGAATCTATAATCGTTCTAAAATAAATATTTCCATCCTTATCCACAAGTAAATTTGAGGTATCGATATTATTCGGATATATTTTGGTATCAATAATAGTTGCTCCCCATTTTGAAACCTGTTCATTAGCCTTCAAATCATTGAGATCATCTTCCAAATCTTTAAGACAAGATGAGAACACAACAGATACAACCAAAACCGAGAATAACCTTAGAGTATTTCTCAAAAGCATATTTAATAATTTTTAAAATCAACCAAAGATAAGTAAAATAGTCTTACGAAAAAGTTTACTTTTGATAGCAAAATGATTATACAACCGCTGATGAATCAAGAATTTTTTTCAAAAAAGGATCGCTTTTTTTTACTCGCAGGACCTTGTGCTATTGAAAACGAAAAAACCAGTTTATATATTGCTGAAAAGCTTGTTGAAATAACAACCGATCTTAAGATCCCTTTTGTTTTTAAAGGATCCTATAGAAAAGCTAATCGCTCACGTTTAGATTCGTTTACAGGAATTGGAGATGAAAAAGCTTTAAAAATACTCGAAAAAGTTCACCAAACTTTTAATGTACCCACCGTTACGGATATTCACACTGCAGAGGAGGCCGAAATGGCTGCCGAGTTTGTTGATATCCTTCAGATTCCTGCTTTTTTGTGTCGTCAGACGGATTTATTAGTTGCCGCAGCCAAAACAAATAAATGGGTTAATATCAAGAAAGGTCAATTTTTAGCTCCAGAAAGCATGCAATTTGCAAGGCAGAAAGTAATTGAAAGTGGAAATAATCAAATACTCCTAACAGAAAGAGGATCGATGTTTGGATATCAAGATTTAGTAGTTGACTATCGAGGAATTCCTACAATGAAATCTACTGGAAGTCCTGTGGTTTTAGATATCACTCATTCGCTTCAACAACCCAATCAAACTTCGGGAGTTACAGGAGGTAAACCTGAATTGATAGAAACAATAGCAAAAGCTGGAATAGCCGTAGGAGCTGATGGGATATTTCTTGAAACACACCCAGACCCTAAAAATGCTTTATCTGATGGTGCCAATATGTTGCACCTTGATCACGTAGAAAACTTGTTAAAAAAACTTGTATTATTAAAAGAAACTGTCGGTCAGTTTTAGAATTGAAACTATTCTATACTTGGGCAATACATTTTTTTTTACTAAATTAGAGTCGTAAATAAGATAAAGAAATATAATCTTAATTTACGACTCTATTTTTTTCAACTATATTTTATGCGTTTTTTAAGAATTTTTGTTTTTTTATTTTTCTCTTTTATGCTCCAAGGGAGCTACGCGACACACATTGTTGGTGGTGAACTTAGTTATAAAGTACTTGCAAATGGGCTTTACGAGTTCGAATTGATTGTGTATAAAGACTGTCAGCCTTTTCTTGATTCCAATGGAACAACGATTACTCCAGCAGGTTTTGATAATATCTATGGAAAACCACTCGTAACACCTGGCGCTCCTTTTGCAAAACTCAATGTCCTTAATGACGACAACAGCCTTTACCAAGAAGTTAATTTCACTTCATTAACCATTGAAAATGTAAATATAGAAAGTCCAGACTCTTGTATTGAATTAGTTGGTGATTTTTGTATTCAAAAAGGAACCTATAAAGTCACTATTCCACTACCTTCATCTTCAAATGGATACTTTGTTTCGTATCAGAGATGCTGTCGGAATCCTTCTGTAAATAATATTGTTGCAAACCCTTTTCAAACAGGTTCAATTTTTTCTACAGAAATTCCCCCAAATAACTTCACTTTAGGTAATTCAAATCCGAAATTCTCAGAACTTCCCCCTTTAGAAGTTTGCATTAACCAATCACTAAATTATAATTGCTCAGCTATAGATATTGATGGTGATAGCTTACATTATTACCTAACAACTCCACAAGCCACATCTTCAAATACCGCAGGAAATATTGATGCAACTCCTTATCCATTAATTGTCTATAATGTTCCTTATGCACCCACACATCCCTTAGATGCAAGTCCTCCTATGTGGATAGACCCAGAAACAGGGATTATCACGGGGACTCCCACACAAATCGGTTCTTATATTATCGCTGTTATGGTAGAAGAATACCGCAATGGTGTCTTACTTTCTAAAACCATAAGAGATTTCAGAATGCTTGTTTTTGATTGTAAAAGTCATATCGCCGATTTTGAAGCCTTTGATAATTATTGCACGGGAAATCAAACTGTTAATTTTGAAGCCATAGTAGATGATTCTTTAACACTACTTTGGGATTTTGGAGATCAAAACACAACAGCAGATACGGCAAGTGGATATCAAGTTACCTATAATTACCCCGCAGATGGAGATTATGACGTTCGATTAATCAGTTCAAGAGGAGCGGCTTGTATTGATACTATTATAAAAGAAATAACTATTAAAAATGAAATAAATTTTGATTTAACTGGAGATTCTATCCTTTGCTGGAAAGACAAAGACCTAATGAGTTTTGAAATAGTCAATCAAGAATTCTCTGGCGGAGCCAAAATCCAATGGAATTTTTCACAAAGTGATCTCGATACGGTTGGTCCAACACAGTTAAACGATATCGACTTCACCACACCTGGAAATCATTTTGTACAAGTAACAATAGAGGATAATAACTGTAAATTGAGTAGAAAAATACCGATTTTCATCAGTGATTCTATTGAGTTTAAATTCCCTAATAAAATTGCTCAATGTAATTCCAGCGAAGTGCTTATTCAATTACAAGATCTAAATCATCCCCTTCATTACGAGTGGTATTTAGATAGTGTTTTCCACACAAACGACCCTTCCTTTACAATATATACCGATCACGACACCGTATTAGACCTAAAACTTATTTACACAGATCAATGGGGATGCACGGATAGTATTGAGGAAAAAAGCTGGATTACCATTTTTCAAAATGCCGAAGCTGATTTTACAATTTCTAATACAGATATTGAAATTTATGAAGATTTTGAAATCACCAATTTAAGTAACAGCTTTACATTTATGGAATTCTTTATTTCTGATGGGACTATTTCCAATGAAGAAAGCTTTACCCATCAATTTACTGTTCCTGGTGATTATTTTATTGCCCAAAACGTTAATGTAAATGGAAAATGCCCCGATAAAAAGATTATTCATGTAAAAGTGCGGGTAAATTATTCCATTCATTTCCCAAATGCATTCACTCCTTCTGGAGATAATTTGAATGAATATTTTTTCCCCGAAACATACAATATAAAAGCTTATACTTTAGAGATTTTTGACCGCTGGGGAAGAAAAGTCTATGATGGCTCTCAATATCAAGAAAAACACCAATGGGATGGACGTGACCAAGATGGAGAACTCCTTCAAGAAGCATTGTTTAATTATCAATGTAAATACACCACCATTAATGGAGAAATCCTAGAAACATCAGGATTTGTTATGCTTCTCTAAGTACTGCTAACAATAATTCTATTCACTCTCAAATATGTTCATAGAAGGTCTTTTTGAATAATTTTTAAAAGACTAACAATTCCTCCATATTAAGTAATATATTTAACAAAATGTTATTATCTAATTTAATTATCGTTTTATAATGTATAAATTTGAGAAACTGTTAAAAAATATCTTATGAACCAAATAAATCATATCCTGAGTCAATCTGAAAGAAATTCACTAACATCAGAGGACATCCTCAGGGATTTAATGACTGGTAATGTACGTTTTGTGGCTCAAATGGGAAATACAATCGACTATAAACAACAATTGTATGAGTTAGAAAACGAAGAAAACCCAAAAGCATTAATACTTGCAGATATTGATACCAAAATTTCGGTAGAAACGATTCTTGATCAAGGTTTCGGTGATTTAATTGTTATGAGAACTCCAGGTGGAATTCTTACAGAAACAGACATAGAAGCCATTGAAGCTACAGTAGCCCTCAGCGGTGTAAAACTCGTTATAGCATTGGCAAATGATAACTCTACCTTTCTTCAAAATATACAAAACCATACAGATAAATTCCCAACACTAAGAAAATACCTACCTAAAGGAAATACCACTATGGAAATGGCAAAAGAATTAGCCGTTTCTAACAAAAAAATGATCTCATCGTTAGACAATGTTCACGCAGAAGTGGTATCCGCTGTTTACAGATCTACAACGGGAATGGTTGAAATATTGAGATAAAAAATTTCTTACTTTTTTTACTGAAATAGCGTCTATAAAATAACTGGTTTTTTTAGATTACACACATAACAAAGTGTGAATCTAACAACATGTGCAAAATATTAGAATTAGCGAAAAGACCATGGCTAATTAAGCATAACTATTGGGGAGTTTTGTAATTTCACATACTTTTGATAACGGCTACTACCAAATAGGTTCTCTACCGATTAGTATTCCAGTTAAAAAAAACAAAAGAGAAATGACTAAAACGAATAGCGTATTTATCGCAACAAGTTTAGATGGCTATATAGCAGACAAAAATGGTAAAATCGATTGGCTAAATTCCGTACCCAACCCTAATCATGATGATATGGGATATGTGGAATTCACCAACCGAATTGATGCACTTATCATGGGGCGAACAACCTTCGAAACTGTTATTGGATTTGATGTTCCCTGGCCCTATAACAAGCCTGTTTTTGTGTTAAGCAATAAGTTAAAAGAAATACCTAAATCCCACAAAGACAAAGCTTTTTTAATCCATGGAACTTTATCGGAGGTTTTAGAGCAATTCACGATAAAGGATATAGCAGACTTTATATTGATGGAGGAACGACAATCAGGAATTTTCTAAAAGAAAATTTGATTGATGAAATGATTCTAACAACGCTTCCGATTTTATTAGGCGGTGGTTCTCCACTTTTCGGAGAATTGCCAAGTGAAGTGAAATTTGAACTGATAGAAAACAAAACCTTTCTGAATCAAATAACACAAAGTCGCTATAAACGAAAAAAGTAATTCGAAATGCCAATAAACCTATACCCATTACAGGTTTAATTCAACTGAATTTATAGAAGAATACGGAATCACTCTATAATTTGGGTTAAAGAACACTAATTTTTTTTCCCAATCAATAATTTTGTTTTAAAATTGGATAGATTTTATGATTCAATGAGAGTTCACAGAGAAAATTTAGGAATTGCCTTTAGAAGCATCAAGGGAAATATGACCCGAAGCATTGTCACCATGCTCATTATTGCTATGGGAATCACGGCTTTGGTAAGTATCTTTACCGCCACAGAAGCATTAAAAGGTTCTGTAAACTCCAATTTCTCTAAAGCTGGTTCAGACACTTTTCAAGTGAGCTATAGAGAACAAGGTATTAGGATGGGAAGACAAAGAAGAAAGTCATTTCCCACTATTAGCAATCAAGAAGGTGAAAAATACCAACAATCTATTTCAACATTTGCCACAACCTCTTTGTACTTTTTTGCATCTGGTGGTCAAAAAATTGAATATAAAGAAGAGGAAGCAAATAATGTGTCACTCTTTGGGGCAGATGAGAATTTCTTTAATGTAAAAAGTAGAAATATTGAGTTCGGAAGGAATTTTAGCAAAGAAGATAATATTGCTGCAAAACCCTATGTAATTATTGCATCAGACTTAGCTAAAAAGCTCTTCCCGAAAGGAAAAGCTAAAGGTGTTGGAAAAAGTATCAAATTAGGCGCTCATAAGTATATTGTCATAGGAATTATAGAACCTCAAGCAGAAGGAAATGGATTTTCGGTCAATCAAGATGCTTATATCCCTTTTAGAGTTGCCAAGAAAAACTACTCCTATAGAGATTCTCAACTAAGAATAGAATCTAAAGTAAAAAAAGGTTTTACGATTCCTCAAGTAAAAAATGAAGCAATTGTGGCTATGAGAAAAGTGAGAAAATTACGCCCAAAAGATCTCAATAATTTTACCATTAGCAACTCCAAAGCTCTTTTAGAAACTATAACAGGAATTCTGGATAAAGTAGGACTTGCTACTTCAAGCATCGGAATTCTTACCTTACTGGGTGCAGCAGTGGCTCTCATGAACATCATGCTGGTTTCTGTAACAGAAAGAACCAAAGAAATTGGTATTCGTAAATCTTTAGGTGCTTCTTCACAGCACATTCTTGTTCAGTTTCTTACTGAAGCTGTTGTTATTTCTGTTTTGGGAGGGATTTTAGGAATTGTTTTCGGAATTATGATAGGAAATATTGTCGCTATTTTCTTAAAATCACCATTTGTAATTCCATGGATTTGGATGCTACTGGCTGTTTTGGTTTGTATAATTGTTGGTGTGATTTCTGGTTTTTACCCAGCACAAAAAGCTTCTGCTTACCAACCTGTTGATGCGCTTAGACACGTTTAATTCTATCTGAGGAAATAAATCACTGAGTAATTTGAAACAAAGAATTATTGACAAAAGAAGAATCAGTAAGAGTCAATAAAAAGGCTTTCAAATCTTTTTTCTCTTGAGAAGAAAGAGCTGCATTTTTCACTTCTGGAGATTTATTTTTAAATGGTTTTACTCCTTCACTATAATGAGTAATCACTTCATCGAGAGTCCATAAAGAACCATCATGCATATAAGGAGCTGTTAGTGCAATATTTCTTAAAGTAGGTACCTTAAAAAGACCAAAATCTTCTGGTTTGTGTGTAAAATGATACAACCCTTCATCTTCGTATTCCTGAGTCAAACCATTATTCTTTAATTCAAAATTTGTAAAAGTAAAGCCACCATGACAGGTAAAACATTTAGTCTTTTCACTATTAAAAAGAGCTTCTCCCCTTCTTTCTGATTCAGTAAAAACTGCCTTACCTTCCTGTACTTGATCCCATTTTGAATTTGCAGAAATCATACTTCTTTCATAATTGGCAATAGAACGAACCAATACAAAAGCATCGAAATCTCTACCATAAGCTTTCTCACTCAACTTTTTGTATTCAGGATCATCTCCTAATGCTTTATAAACAGCTACCATATTGTGATCAAACTCATTAGTATCCTGAATAGGAACCAAAACCTGCATTTCTATACTAGGTACAGAAGCTTCAAACAGCAAATGAGGATGATAAGCGATATTCGTAAGAGTGGGTGCATTACGCCTTCCTTTTCTTCCTAAAATTCCAGGACTTACTGCTTCATGCTTTGTAAAAGCTAAACGAGAATCATGACAAGAAGAACAAGAAATTTCCTGAGTTCTAGAGAGTCTTTTATCATGAAAAAGTTTTTTCCCTAGCTGCCACCTTTCTAGAGTAAAATGATTATCATCTGGGAAAGGAATAGGATCAAAATGACTGGGAATTTGAAACAATTTTTCAACCTTTTGCTCATTTGAAGACACAAAAGTTTCATGTTCACAAGAATGAAAAACAAATACAATTAACACGATTGAAATCAACCAATTCTTAGGGCAAATACTCAGGGTTTTTAGCCAAACTTTCATCAGTAAGGGTTTTTAAAAAGTTTACCAAATCTTCTATATTTTGATCACTTAATTTTAATCCACCATTTTGGTGTACTTGTCTTAAAGCAGGATCAAGTGTTGGAGAACCTTTTATTCCCGTATTATAATGCTCAATTGCTTCTTTTAAAGTCTCAAAACGTCCATCATGCATATAAGGAGCCGTGAGTGCTATATTTCTTAAACTCGTAATTTTAAACTTTCGTCTATCCCCAGCGTTTTTGGTAAAAGACTCCAAACCTAAATCCCCTGCTCCGTTATTTCCTTGAGTCAATCCATTATTTGAATGTCTTCTTCCTTCAAAATTTGGTCCTGAATGACAATGTGCACAATCTGCTCCTGATTCTGTTGGAAAATGTGGATTGTATTCTTTAAAAAACAAAACCCGCCCTCTTTCTTCAGATTCTGACAGAGTTGCTGTTCCTTCCAGATATTTATCATATTTAGAATTTGCAGAAACTATGGTCAACAAAAAGCTCTCCAATGCCAAAGCTATTCTTTCTGAACTTATTTTATGGTCACCAAAAGCACGAATAAAATCATTTTTATAGTTTTCATCTTCCGAAAGCTTTTTTATAACACCTTCTAAGGTTTCCTTCATTTCTAAATGATCTTGGATAGGCATTAATACTTGTTCTTTGAGCGTTCTTGCTCTACCATCCCAAAAAAAGCCTTCTTCCCCTGCAAATGCCAAATTAAAAGTCGCCATAGATTGTCTTTTACCTTCGCTATCATCTACTCCCAAAGATAATTTTCTTGGGTCGCTAAAACCATGTTCTGGTTGATGACAAGAAGAACAACTTATTGTATTATCTAAAGAAAGTTTTTTCTCATAAAACAACCTCTTTCCCAAAGCCACTTTTGATAAGGTAAGTGGATTTTCAGCAGATAATTTTGGAGGTGGAAAATTTGGGAGTTTCGGGAAAACATAAGGTGTTTTATCCCATTCTACAAAATCTGTATTAAAGGTATCTTTGGAACAAGAAACAAGAAAAACTGTGATAAGGAAATAACTTATATATCTCATATATGTAAACTTTATAGTAAAATGATTTTTTTACGGGCTTTTCCTGTTGACGATTCTAATTCGAGAAAATAATTTCCTTTTGAAAGATGGCTTAAATCCAAAATTTCTTCTTGAGATTTCTTTTGAAAAACTTCCTGTCCAAAAACATTAAATACCTTAATGGTTAAAACTTCATCTACTGGATTATTGATTCTTAAAACACCATTTGAAGGATTTGGGAATACCTTGATAATTGATGCCAATTCTTCTTCAACGCCAATTTGATAATCAGAATCATAACTAAAAACTTTATTTTTAAGATTTTGCATCACTTGCATACAAGATTGAAAAGTTTCTCCATGATGAATAATGGAGCTATTTATAGACACATCATCTAATATTTTTCCAAAATCTGCCTTAATTGGAATATGAATTTCATTCTCACTAGATAAACTTGTAACAGCTATAGTTTGATGAAAATAATTGGTATCGCCCAAAGCATGTATTTCCATATTATGCTTAAATGCAGGTCCTGTTTTTCCTTCTAGAATAATGAATCGATAGCCCGCTGCCCATCCCCAATGCATAGCAGGCATTTGTGGGGCAAGTGGATGACTTGCGTCATACTGTGTTGGATCGTCGTGATTCAGTGATTCCTTTACTCCTATTGCAAATCGAACTTGTTCTACATTATTTACATCATGCGTTCCTAGGTCTAAAATTACATTTCCTGGAGTTTCATCTGCTTTTAGCAAGAAAATCGATTTAGAAAAATGCTTTTTCTGTCCACCGTCATAAGTTATTTCAACATCTCCTAAATAATAATGAAGTCTCTTAATTTTAAATAAATGATTCAGATTGTTTTGACTACCAACCTGATACGCAAACTCTTGATTATCAATAAAAGATCTTAAGTGAAGCTTGACGCTTTTTTGGGCAAAAGCAAAATTAGAAAGTAAGGCAAATAATAATAATTTCTTCATAATAAGGATAATTTAAAGATAGTTTTCTGACATCAAAAAAGTTAGATAATCAAAAATGGTTAATTTAAACTACATTCCCAAATCAAATTCTTTCTTAAACCAGATAATTTACAAAAATTAACACAATTAAGCCGCATACTTCTCGGGAAAACTGAGATTTTAGAAAGCTATTCTATAGAAGGAGTTCTCTTTTTTCCCCTTACATTAACCTATAAACACAAACGATCAATCTGACAATTATTAAAACTAAACGAATTCATATTGCTAAATGTAGCTCAATGATATTTTCCATTTAACTTTGGGGCAAAATTTAAAACGTATTTTTATGAAAAAATTGATTTTATTAAGTTTGATCAATGTGATATTTTTCAGTTCTTGTTCAGACTCCAAAACATCAAAAGCAGAACAGATTAAAACAGAAACAAAAAAAGAGACTACTCTTTTAAATATGGAGGAGATGCCAACTGAACAAACAAAATCGTATGATTTTACATTGGTTCCTTCAAAAATGGATCAAGCTTTTGTCAAAAAATGGAAAGAATTGCTCAAGAAAAATGACTTTAAGGCAAAAATTTTCAGGTATGAAAGGGATAATAATCTAAGCTTTTATAATTGTGTAAATAACAGTATGATTTATCTACATGGTGAAGACCATATTGAATTTAGTGCTGCAAAAGAAAAGGGTATTGTAGATGGGGCACCTAGATATACTTTTCTTAGCTACCATCAAATTGATTTTAAGAATAAAGCAGATGCAGCCAAATTTATCAGACTTTATAAAGAACTAAATACGCCTAAAAACAAAGAGTGCTTTATTAATCAAAAGCATCGTATTTTACAAGAAGAAGGAAAAGTAAGTATTTTTTATACCATGCATAAGGAAGCTGAACAGCTTGTGTACGCTTCTGCAGACCTATTGAAGGAGCAAAATAAAGGTGCTCAACTAATAGAATAAAAAAAAATAGAATCTTTTTCACTCATTTTCTTTGCGTTAAATCATCACAGTAATTTTATTTCATAAAACATTTATTTATTACAAATAAAATGCTGTATATTTGCCCACGCAAAGACAAATGGAGGTTGTAGCTCAGCTGGTAGAGCATCGGATTGTGGTTCCGAATGTCGCGGGTTCGAGCCCCGTCTTCCTCCCAAAAGTTGAACCATTCTCAGGAAACTGAGGATGGTTTTTTTGTGCCCGAAATCAAGCAAAAGAAATCAATAATTAATTGCATCTTATTATCTTTGTGTAAAAAGCAAAATATGCGTGTTGTAGAAATTATTCCTCATCCTGTTTTTACAGTAACCCTTTTTAGTACCGAAATGAATTGGGTTATTCAACTTGAGGCTGGTCCCATGGCTCAATCTTATAAATTCTCTAAAGATTTATTTGAAAATAGTGGCGATATGAAGTCTGCACTCAATGAGACTTTTTATGATAAAGCTCATGATCTCTTTAATGAAATGTTTCTCAACAGAAAATCCTTGATTGATGCGCATTAAACTACTCCTTTTCAGCTTACTTTTTTCTTACTTTTCTTATGCCCAACAAAGCATAGACCTGAAGGAATATGTCTTGATAAATGATATCGGTATCAAAGTAATTGATAAGAAAAAATTATCAAAAGATATCGATAAAATGGATCTGACAAAAACAGAACTTAAAGCCTTAAAAAAGAATATAAAAGAGCAGAAAAAGAACATAAAAAAAGAACTAAAGTCTTACAATAAAGAAGTTTATAAAAAAAGAAAAGAACAAGAATATGCCATAAGAATGGGAATGCAGTCTAGTACAGATGCAGACACAAGTTTCACAGAATCTATTGGAAGTGATATTCTTCATGCCAAAAAACTAGACAAAGTCTTTGATAAAAAAGCTTCAGAGGTGGATACCTTGATCACAGAAGAACTACCCAGTCAAAAAGAAGCTTGGAATCCTAATAATATCGTTCCGCCAAAACGCCATAATTACCCATGGGCAAAGGATATAATGAGTGGTTGTAATTGGAAAATTCACCATATAGACCCAGTGGAAAGAGACACTATTTTGGCATCAAAAAATCATACAATTTATTGGAACGAAAAAGAAAAGAACGATCAAAAAGGAACAATCAAACTCAGGTTAATTAGAGAAGCAAATCAGTATTTTTTTGAAATTGATTTGCATTTAATTCTCTCTGGAAAAAATCAACCTTTGATTGTGAAAAATGACGCAAACTTAATGATTGTCAATAAGAAGAAAAAAACTTTTCAGTTTCCTTTTTATGGAATTCCACAAACAGCAGCAGTAGATTATTCTGGTGAAAACCAAAAGCTCATTGCGAGATTTTTGATTGATTCAAAAACCTCTAAAAAAACACTATTTGACAAAAAATGGAGTAAAATTCTTCTCTCTTTTGGTGGAAATAAATTCGAATTTCACCTTAGTAAAAACTTAACTCAAAAGGCTGAAGATAGTGATATAAAATCACTTTTTGAACCTTATTTTTCTTGTATTCAACTATGACAAAATCAGTTTTAATAGCCGGAGGAAGTGGTTTACTGGGTGGATTGATCGCTACCCACCTAAAAGCCAAAAGATATCAAGTAAATATTCTTACTAGAAACCCTCAACTAGAATCTGATATTGCTTGGGATCCTTATCTGAATAAATTTCCCGATGAGATTTTGGAAAAAACAGATATTATCATCAATCTATCGGGTGCCAATCTCAACAAAAAATGGACAAAGGAATACAAAAAAGAACTGCTAAAAAGTAGAATTGCCCCTACCCGATTGTTATTCCAAAGACTCAAAGATCATCCCAATCATCAAGTAAAACATTTTATTCAAGCAGCCGGTATAAGTATCTACGGAAATCAAGGAGATACCTTGATTGCTGAAGAATATCCTGCGGGTGAAGGTTTTTTAGAAAAACTTTGTGTCTCTTGGGAAAAAGAAGCTCAAAAAATTACCAATTTGGGAATCAAAACTGATATACTAAGAATCAGCCCAGTACTGCATCCTGATAATGAATTTGTAAGAATGCAATACAAAATGGCTCGTTTTAATTTACTTTCTCCAGTAGGATCTGGAAATCAATATGTCCCTTGGGTTCATTATAAAGACTTTGTCAGAATTGTCAGATTTTTAATCAATTTAGAGTCTGAGGAAGGAACAACTTATAATATTTGTAGTCCGAATTCGAATTCCCAACAAGACCTTATCCATGCTTTTGAGAAAGCCGTAAAGAAAAAACAGATCATGCCTGCTATTCCCACCCAAATAATTAGATGGACCATGGGAGAAAAAAGCCAATTACTCACCGATAGCATTAATGCACAACCAAAAGCTTTGATGGATGCTGGATTTGAATTTCAATTTCCAGAAATCACTCAAGCATTAAAAGATATTTTATAACAACAGATGAAAGGAATACTCATTATCAACTTAGGATCGCCTGATAGTCCCAACAAAAAAGACGTAAAACGTTATCTCGATGAATTTTTGATGGACGAAAGAGTGATTGATATTTCCAAATTTTGGAGAACAATTTTAGTTAGAGGAATTATCCTTAATACCCGACCAAAAAAATCGGCAGAAGCCTATCAAAAAGTATGGACAAATGATGGTTCACCACTCATTATTCATACTGAAAACTTAAAGAACAAGATCCAAAATCAGGTAAAAGCACCTGTGGAAATGGCTATGCGATATGGAAACCCATCCATTAAAAATGGAATCCAAAAACTCAAAGATCAAGGTGTTTCAGAAATATTAGCAATACCGCTCTATCCACAGTATGCCATGGCAACAACAGAAACGGTTATTGTTAAGGCTCAAGAAATTCAAAAAATGCATTTTCCAGAGATACGAATGGATTTCGTTCCTCCTTTTTATAACAATACGGAATATATTAATGTTTTGTCAGAAAGTATTCAAAAAGCTTTAGAAAAAACAGATGCAGAACACTTATTATTCTCTTATCATGGTATTCCAGAAAGACATATTTACAAAACTGACCCTACAGAAAGTCATTGTAAAATAGATGGATCGTGTTGTAATACGCCATCCGAAGCACATAAAACCTGCTATCGTCACCAGTGTTTTGAAACGACAAAACTAGTGGCAAAAAACCTCAATTTCGATAAAGATTTTTATAGCGATTCTTTCCAGTCTAGACTTGGTAGAGATCCTTGGTTACAACCCTATACGGCAGATAGATTTGAAGACCTTCCTCACGAAAAAGTGAAAAAATTAGCCGTAGTTACTCCTGCTTTTGTAGCCGATTGTCTAGAAACTATTGAAGAAATAGGAATGGAAGGAAAAGAAGAGTTTCTTCATGCTGGTGGGGAAAGTTTTCACACCATCCCCTGTTTGAATGATGACGATGACTGGGCAAAACTCCTGTCTAAATGGTCTAATGAATGGCTTGAGGCTTAGTGGATCGTTATTAACTAACTAAACCTTCACACTAATTTTTTAAAAAAATGACCAAAAAAGAAATTGCAGAGGATATCCGATTGATATTGGAAGATTTATATCCTGAAACTCCAGTTCCGCTAGATCATAAAGACGAATACACTTTATTGATTGCCGTTTTACTTTCTGCTCAATGTACCGATGAAAGGGTCAACAAAATAACTCCACTGCTTTTTGCTGAGGCTGATAACCCGTTTGATATGGTAAAAATGGACGTAGAGAGAATAAAGGAAATAATACGTCCGTGTGGGCTTTCGCCAAGAAAATCTAAGGCAATTTATCAGCTTTCTGAAATTCTTATTGATAAATACCAAGGAGACGATCCTGAATCTATGGAATTATTGGAAGAACTACCAGGTGTGGGACATAAAACAGCTTCGGTTGTGGTGAGTCAAGCTTTTGGAGAACCTGCTTTTCCAGTTGATACACATATTCATAGACTTGCTTATCGTTGGAAATTGAGTACAGGGAAATCTGTGGAAAAAACAGAGAAAGACCTCAAAGCGTTATTCTCTAAAGAATATTGGAATAAACTGCATTTACAAATCATTTTTTTCGGAAGAGAATATTGCAAAGCCCGTGGACATCAACCTACAGAGTGCCCTATTTGTTCTAAATACGGAAGAAAATCATTGTTTAAAGACTAAAAAAAAAGTATTGGATATTTCCCTTCAGAAAAAAGGATTTGTGAAACAAATCGGGACTTTAGACCAAAAAACGAAAAAAGTTCTTCTTGTATGTCATGGCTATGGTCAACTTGTCGAATATTTTGGAAAATGGCTTGAAGTAATCGCTCATAAGGACATTTGTATTCTTTGTCCAGAAGCACTTCACCGTTTTTATCTAAAAGGGTTTGGAGGTCGTGTTGGGGCAAGTTGGATGACTAAAGAAAAAAGAGAAACTGATATAAAAGAAAATCATGAATTTCTCAATAAAATTCTTCAAGAAATTGAGATAAAAACTCAAGGAATTGAATTACATTTACTGGGGTTTTCACAAGGTGCGCAAACTATTAGTCGATGGGTAGCTCAGGAAAGAATTCAAGCAAGCTCCCTCACGCTTTGGGGAGGCAGACAAGCCGAAGATATTTCTTGGAAAACTTATGAAAAACTCACTAAAAATAGCGCAATAAACCTTTGGTTTGGAGATCAAGATGAATTTTATCCAGACCAAAAAGTGGCAAATTGGTTGGAGGAGTTGAAAGAACACCGTTTTGCTTATCAATTCCACAAATATGAAGGTGTACATAAGCTAGAACCAAAGGCTTTGGCAGAATATGCCAAACAAATTATGAATTTATGACAACAATAGATTTTTTTATTTCACTAGTTCTTGCTCTCATGATGTTCGGCATAGGGATGAGTATTCGATTTGTGGAATTTAAAAAACTCTTTGAACATCGGAAGTCATTGTATTTGGGTTTGAGTTTACAAATGATTTTTCTTCCCATTTTCGCCTTCACTATCGCTTGGTTTGCTCCCATTTCGCCTGCTTTTAAACTAGGAATTGTTTTGGTTTCAATATGCCCAGGAGGTACTACGTCAAATTTTATTTCCTATATTCTTCATGCGAATACGGCTCTTTCTGTCGCTCTTACTTCTATCAATAGTTTTCTGATTTTAATCACCATTCCCTTGTTTACGGCTTTGGGTTATGATATTTTTTATCCCAATGAGACTTACCATGATTTTTCTATTCTCCAAAACGTAATTCAAGTATTGCTCATCGTTGTTTTGCCATCCATCCTTGGGATGACCGTTCGACATTATAAAAGTTATTTTGCAAAAAGAATTGAAAAATCTCTAAAATGGGTCAACACAGCACTATTAGCCGCTGTTTTTCTAATTAAATTTTTAGCAGGAAAAGAACATGGCGGTACAGACATCAGTACGGAGGATATTTTACAAATTCTCCCCTATGCTCTAGCACTCAATGTGGTTTCAATGTTTGTAAGTGATATTTTTGGAAAATGGTTTCGTGTAGGAAAAGTGAATAGAATAACCATTTCGATTGAAGTTGGCTTACAAAACACGGCACTTGCCATCCTGATTGCAGGAACGTTGCTAAAAAGTGCTGAAATGACTAAACCGGCTTTGGTTTTTGCGCTTTTTTCATTCTTTA
Source organism: Flavobacteriales bacterium (assembly GCA_025210805.1). Taxonomy (NCBI): domain Bacteria; kingdom Pseudomonadati; phylum Bacteroidota; class Flavobacteriia; order Flavobacteriales; species Flavobacteriales bacterium. The sequence continues at coordinate 44,543 of JAOAQX010000004.1, read as the reverse complement.
CCACTTTCGGATTTGGGTATTGGAAAAAGAAATCATCGTAATCCATAGATCATTTTATAAAAAAAAGTAAAACCTTTTCATAAAAAACACCAATTTAACGCACCTCAAAAGCTATTCAGGACTCAAATAGATAAATTCCTAGATAAATTCACATTCTATTAACAATTATTAATTCGAAAGGATTTCTAAAAAAAATACTTTTTTTTAAGTTTGTGTTACTCAAAATTTGATTAATTAATTTGGCTTTATGAATTCAGTAGATATTCAAGCAATCAACGAAAAAATAAAAGAAGATAGTGCATTTATTGATGTACTAACAATGGAGGTCAACAAGGTAATAGTTGGTCAAAAAGATATGGTAGAAAGACTTCTGATTGGTCTTTTAGGTTCTGGCCATATTCTCTTAGAAGGAGTTCCAGGTTTAGCAAAAACTTTGGCAATTAAAACGCTTTCACAAGCAATAAAGGCGGATTTCCAAAGAGTTCAGTTTACTCCAGATTTACTTCCTTCTGATGTTATCGGTACTTTGATTTACAATATCAAAGAAGGGGATTTTAATATCAAAAAAGGACCCATTTTCTCAAACTTTGTCCTTGCTGACGAAATTAACCGTGCCCCAGCAAAAGTTCAATCAGCTTTGCTAGAAGCCATGGCAGAAAAACAGGTAACTATTGGAGATGAAAGTTTTAAACTCGAAGAACCTTTCCTAGTTTTAGCAACACAAAACCCCGTAGAACAAGAAGGTACTTATCCTTTACCCGAAGCACAAATGGATCGTTTTATGCTTAAAACAGTCATAGATTATCCTTCACTAGAGGATGAAAGAGTGATCATGAGAAACTCCATTAGTGGAGCCATGAACTATCAAGTACAACCTGTAGTAAGTATTGAAGACATTCTTAGAGCTCGTGAATCTGTAAAACAAGTATATGTAGATGAAAAAATTGAGAAATATGTGCTCGATATCATCTTTGCAACTCGTTATCCAGAGAAATATAAACTTGAGAAATTTAAGCCTTTAATTAGTTTTGGAGCTTCTCCAAGGGGTTCGATCAATTTGATGATGGCAGCCAGAGTTTATGCTTTTATCAAGCGAAGAGGATTTGTAATTCCAGAGGATGTGAGAGCCGTTTGTAAAGATGTTCTTCGTCATAGAATTGGGGTGACTTATGAGGCTGAAGCCGAAAATATCACTAGCGAGGACATTATTTTGGAAATCCTGAACGCAGTTGAAGTGCCATAGTATGGGAATGGATACAACGGAAATTCTTAAAAAAGTACGTAGAGTAGAAATCAAAACCCGCCGTCTGACAAATCAGTTATTTTCGGGAGAATATCATAGTTCTTTTAAAGGAAAAGGAATGTCTTTTTCTGAAGTAAGAAAATATGAACCTGGTGATGACGTTCGGGATATTGACTGGAATGTTACGGCGAAGCTCAACGAGCCCTATCTCAAAGTTTTTGAGGAAGAGCGAGAGCTTACCATGATGTTAGTGGTTGATATTTCTTCTTCAGGACATTTTGGAAGTAGAAATTTAGAAAAAAGAGAACTTATTACCGAGTTTTGTGCTGTTTTGGCATTTTCTGCTATGCAAAACAATGACAAAGTGGGCTTACTTCTTTTTAGTGACCAAATTGAAAAATTTATTCCACCCAAAAAAGGAAGAAGTCATATTTTAAGAATCATCCGAGAATTGATAGAATTTGAACCAAAACAGGAAAAAACCAATATTTCTCAGGCACTTTCCTTTCTTTTTGGAGTAATGAAAAAGCAAAATATCACTTTTTTGATTTCAGATTTTATTGACACTAATTATCAAAAAGAAGTACAAATTGCCTCTAAAAAATATGATTTCACAGGGGTGAGAGTTTGGGATACTTTGGAGGAAAAAATGCCCAATTTAGGTTTTATAGAATGGTTTGATCTCGAAACCAAAAAAGGAAAATGGATGAACACCAGTTCTAAAAAAAATCGGATAAAATACGAAGCTCAGTTCCAAAAAAACAAAGCCTATTTTGAAGAAGTTTTTACAAAAAGTGGTGCATCTTTCCTTGATGTTTCTACCCAAGATTCTTACGTGAAAAAATTATTAATGTTTTTTAAAAATAGATAATAATGAGTAAAAAATGGTTTCTTTTTATGGGTTTATTATCATTCTTGATACCCAATAAAATTTTTGCTCAATCATTTAAGATTGGTTCAGTGATTTCCGCCGATACCATGTTAGTGGGTGATCAAATTGCTTATAAAATAGGTGCTGTTGGTGAAATAAAATCTTTGAAGTGGCCAAATTTCAAGGATAGTATTGGTGCTTTAGAAATTATCGAAAGCTTACCTCTTGATACCACAAAACTAGCCCCACTTTCAGTTGAAAAAACCTATATCTTAAGTTATTTTGATACAGGACTAGTAGAAATTCCTTCTGCTATTTTCACTTTGCATACAGATAGTATTCTTACTCAACAACATCATTTACAAGTTTTGGGTGTAAAAATAGATTCTACGAATGCACAACTGTATGCAGATCTCAGTCCCATAAAAATTCCTTATCTACATGCCGAATGGATGTTCTATTTCTATTGGGGATTAGGAATTGTAATTGCGGTTATACTTCTAACACTTTTATTTTTATGGATTGTTACAAGGTATAGAAAAAAGCAAAAAGCTATTAAAATTATTACACCAGCCCATATTATTGCCTATGGAGAACTGGAAGAGTTCAGATCCAAAAGATTCATTGACAAAGGTGCTTACAAAAAATATTATTCAGAATTATCTGAAATTATCCGTAGATACCTTGAAAATAGATATAATATTCTTGCTTTGGAATCTACCACCGATGAAATAATGGATGATTTAAAATCTTTAGTTTACCAATCTGACTCACTCAAAGAATTAGAACAATTTTTAAGAACCTCAGACTTGGTAAAATTTGCGAAAGCGATTCCTGAAGAACATTTACATGAGAAATTTTTTAAAGAACTTAAAGACTTTATTGCCATTACAAAACAAGAAGAACATATAAAGGAGGAGTCTGAAAATGAATAATAGCAATTATTTTTTTGAAAATCCCGAGGCTTTTTACCTCTTACTTTTGTTACCGCTTTATATTCTATATCTCGTTTTTATTCAAAGAAAAAAGCAACCAAAAGTAAAGCATTCTGCCACCACTTTTATGGGTTCCAAAGGTCATTTATTAAACTTTTTACCTTACCTCTCTCCTCTTCTAAAAATGAGTGCTTTTGCTTTACTAGTTATAGCCTTAGCAAGACCTCGTGGAGTGGACGAAAGTGTGGAAACTATTAGCAAAGAAGGAATAGATATTGTACTCACAATGGACGTTTCTACCTCCATGAAAGCATTAGATTTTAAGCCAAATAGATTAGAAGCCTCTAAAGAAATTGCTATTGATTTTGTAGATGGTAGAAAAAATGACCGAATTGGCTTGGTCATTTACGCAGCAGAGAGTTTTACACAATGTCCTATTACAACAGATTATAAAATTGTAAAAAACCTCATTAAGGACATTGATTTTGGTTTACTAGAAGATGGAACAGCTATAGGAATGGGATTAGCTACTGCCGTATCTAGACTCAAAGACAGCAAGGCAGAATCTAAGGTAATCATCCTTTTAACCGATGGAGAGAATACTGCTGGACTTATTTCACCTATGACTGCCGCCGAAATGGCCGCAAAATTCGGCATCAAAGTATACACCATTGCCGTGGGAAGAAAAGGAGAAGTTCCCTACCCATATAATCATCCGTTTTTGGGAAGACAAATTCAAAAAATCAACTCAAAAGTAGATGTAAAACTTTTAAAAAACATTGCAACTACTACCTCTGGGAAGTTTTTTAGAGCCAAAAACAATAAAAAACTCAAAGAAATTTACAAAGAGATAGAAAAACTTGAAAAAACAGAAGTACAAGAATTGAAATATAAAAACTACACAGAATTCTATAGAAAATATGTGACAATAGCCTTATTCCTTCTTGTATTCGATAGATTATTGACCTATGTATTTTTAAAATCTATTGCCAAATGTTAAACTTTGAAGAAGAAAAATACTTTTGGCTAATTCTTGCCATCATCCCACTCATTATCCTATTTATTTATTTTAATTGGTGGCGAAAAAAGACTATCAGCAAAATTGCTGAGCCTCGATTATGGGAAAAACTCAATCTAGGGATTTCAAATAGAAAACCTTGGATACATTTTATCCTTTTCTCCCTGGTATTTATCGCCTTAACCTTCTCTTTGGTCAATCTAAAAATTGGATCTAAACTCAAAAAAATCACCAGAGAAGGAGTTGATATTGTATTTGTGATGGATGTTTCCAAATCTATGCTTGCAGAGGATACAAAACCTAGTAGAATAGAAAAATCGAAATCTCTAGTCTCAAAATTCTTTGATGAATTTGTATCGGATAGAACGGGAATTGTTGTTTATGCAGGTCGATCTTATCCTCAATTACCACTTACTACAGACTATTCGGCTGCTAAAATGTTCTTAAAAAATGTCAATACAGACATTGTCCCTTCTTATGGAACCGATGTAAAATCGGCACTAGAAATGGCTTATGGGTATTTTGAAAATGCAGAAGATAAAAAGAATCGCTGCATCATTATGCTTTCAGATGGTGAAGACCATGAAAATAGTTCCACTTCTTTTGCAAAAAAAGCACAAGAAAAAGGAATTATTATTCACACCATAGGACTTGGGACTGTTAATGGGGCTCCTATACCGCTAAGGAATAACAATGGCGAAGTGAGTTCTTATAAAAAAGATCAAGATGATGAAATTGTTATTACAAAACTTAACACAAATTTCCTAAAGGATATTGCCGATAAAACAGGTGGAATTTATCAAGATGGAAACCAAACCAAGCAAACAATTGAGCAGATAAAAGAAGCTCTTTTAGTTATGGAAAAAGGAGAAGCAGAAATAGAAATGTTTGAAGATTATGAAGACCAATTTCAATGGTTTATTATTTTTGCCCTCATCTTCTTGTTTTTACAAATGTTTATCGGAAACGGAAAAACTCAATGGATTCGAAACTTAAAAATATGAATAAAATACTAAAAATATTATTCGTTTTGCTGTCCATAACAACCACTTGGGCACAAGAAAGACCTCACCAAGAACGGATTTTGGCAAGAGCAGGAAACGAAGCTTTTATAGATTCCAATTTTGTGGAAGCAGAACTCAAATTTCGCCAGTCTATTGCCTTACTGGACTTTGATACAAACCGATATAATATGGCTCTTTCATTACTTTTACAAGAAAAAACAAAGGAAGCCAAAAAAGAATTTCAAGTGATTGCAAAAAAATCAGAAAACAAAGCTTTGAAATCACTTTGTGAATTAAATTCTGGTATTTGCGTGGTAAAAGAAGATCAAAAACAAGCCTTAGAACATTTTAAACAAGCTTTAAGACATCATCCTAAAAACGAATTGGCAAGACATAACTATTGGTTTTTAAAAATGATGATGAAAAACCAACCTCCTCAACAAGATCAAGATAACCAAGATCAAAACAATAAGGATCAAAATAAAAATCAAGAAAACAAAGAAGATCAAGGAGACGGAAATAACAAAGACCAACAAAACAAAGACGGAAAACAAGAAGGAGATAACAAAAATAAAGACGAAAAAAAGGATCAAGAAGGAAACTCCGACCAAAATAAGGACGATAAAGACCAATCTGAAGATCAAAAAGGAGATTCTGAAAAGGAAGATGATCAAAAATCTGACGAACAAGAAAAACCTTCTGAAAAAGAGGAAAAACCTGAACAAGGTGAAGATTCAGATGAAAAAAACAAAGACTCAGAAAAAGGAAATGATGAGGGCGATGAAGAAAAAGAGAAACCCGAAAACGAAGGAGATAATGACGCAGATGCTCCCGAAGAGAATCAAGAGGGTGCTCAAGACGCTGGAGACCCACAAGAAATGGAAGAAGGAATGTCTGAAAATACCGCTTTACGCTTATTAGAGTCTATCGATAGAGAAGAAGAAAAGACACAAAAGAAAATAAAAGCGAAACTGCTTAAAGGAAAAAAGAAACAAACGGAAAAAGATTGGTAGTTTTACAGTTATGATGAGATTTTTGAATAAAAAATATACTCTTTTAGGAATGATGATGCTTTTACCTTTTTGGTTAATGGCACAAAAAATTCAGACCTCTGTTTCTAAGAAAAATTTTGGAATAGATGAAAGAATTTCAGTCACCTACGAAGTGGAAGGTAAGACTTCTGACTTAAAAATAGATAATTTTCATCACTTTAGAGCCATTCAAGGCCCAATGAGAGGAACCAATATGAGTATCATTAACGGTGCTTACTCCTCTAAAACCACACTTCAATACGTTGTACAGGCTCAAAAAAAAGGAAAAATACAAATTCCTACTGCTAGTGCAAAAATTGATGGAAAACTCGTAAAAAGTGAGAGAATAATCGTAAACGTTGGAGGTATTTCTGAGGAAACCAAGAGCCTAAACCAACAAATAAAAGAGCGTGTATTTATAAAAACGCTTATCAGCAACCGAAAACCTTACCTTGGTGAAAGTTTTCAGGTAACCTATAAATTATACAGTCGTTATAATTTATCCTTGAATGACTTTTCTCAAAGACCGACATTTAAAGGATTTTGGACACAAAATTTCATAAAAAAACTCTCTAGAAAAGTAGAAACTTTAGACGGAGTAAAATATTATGTAGTGACCTTAGGACAATACTTGGTGGTTCCACAAGAAGTGGGAAATCTTACTGTTGAACCTTTTACAACTGATTTACAGATCGGGATTCCAACTGGTAGAAGAGATTTTTTTGGAAATACAGAAGAAACACCTCATAATTATAAATGCTCTAGTGGGAGATTAAATATCAATGTACAAGCACTTCCTATGGGTCAGCCGAAAAATTTCTCGGGTGCCGTGGGGGAATTTAAAATCAATCATTCGCTTTCTAAAGATAGTGTAAACACCAATGAGACAATCAGCTTTGTACAAACCCTTAAAGGAAAAGGGAATATGAAGCTCTTTAAACTTCCTAAGATCAGTTTTCCATCTGATATAGAAGCCTTTGATCCCAAAAACAATGACAAAATATCTGTAAATATGGGGGGAATGAAAGGACAGAAAGAAAACCAATATATCTTGATTCCTCACAACCCAGGGACTTACAAACTCAAAGTAGAAGGCTTTAGTTATTTCAGTCCAAAAAAGAAGCAGTATATTTCTATTGGAGAACAAATATTTAATATCAAAGTGGGCGGACAAGCCTCTGCTACATCGTCAGGAAATGTTTCTCATCAAAACAAGTCTAATGGTGGACTCAATTCTGTAAACAAACAAGAAGTAAATATCTTGGGTGAAGGAATTTTATACATCAAAGAAAATACTTCTTTCGAAACACCTAAAAGCAAGTTTTTTGGGACTACTTTATTTTGGATCCTATTAGATCTTCCGTTTATTTTGGCTTTGATTTTCTATATTTTGTATAAAAAAATAAAAAATAGAACCATTGACGAAGTAGGACAAAGAAATAAAAAAGCAAAATCTGTGGCAAAGAAACGGTTATCAAAAGCTCAAGAAGCTTTAAAAAACAACGATTCTGCAACTTATTATCAAGTTCTTTTAGATTCTGTTTATGGATATTTTCAAGATAAATTTAACCTAAATGCCTCAGAAACCAATAATGATACAATTCAGGAAAAACTAAAAGAATCTGGAATAGAATCTATGGTGATTGAAGACGTTCATAAAGTGATAGAAACTTGCTTAATGGCAAACTACGGGATGCTTAACGAACAAGAGAAAGCACCACTACTGGAAAAAGCAACAAGTATTATAGAAAAAATTGAGGATCAACTATGAAAAAAATAATCTTTCTATTCATCCTTACGCTTGGTCAATTTATGATGGCAAATTCGCCAGAAGAATTGTTTTCCCAAGCAAACAAAGCCTACCAAGCAGAAAAGTATTTGGAGGCATTAGAAGCTTATCAAAAAATAGAGTCTTTGGGAGTTGAATCACCAGAACTATATTATAATTTGGGAAATTGCTTCTATCAAAATCAAAATGTAGGATATGCCATTTTGTATTACGAGAAAGCATTGAAATTAAACCCCAATTTTGATGATGCTATTCAAAACCTTAAAATTACTCAAAAATCTACCGTAGATAAAATAGAGGCGATTCCAGAAATAGGGATTGTGAGATTCTTAAAAGGAATTTCGAATGTTCAATCTCTTCGAAATTGGTCTATTCAATTGATTGTTTTCGGTTTTGTTTTTCTTCTTTCTGTGATTTTTTTCCAAATTTCTCAAGATTCTAAAACAAGAAAACGACTTTTTGGTTTAGGAACTTTGAGCTTATTATCCTCTGTTATATTTCTTATTTTCACACTCTTATCAAACCACTACAATAAGGAGGAATGGGTTCTTGTAGAACCAAATTCTTATATAAAGACCGCACCACAAAGTACAGGAAAAGACCTTTTTATTCTACATGAAGGAATCAAAATTCAAAAAGTGGATGAAAATACTGATTATATCCAAATAAAACTAAAAGATGGGGTAACAGGCTGGGCAGAAAAGAAAAAGTACCGAAAGATATAATATTTGATCGCATCCAAAAATGGGGATCAAAAAACACAAAAAGTAAATATGCAAAATACCAATTATTGTCCAAAATGCGGAAAGCTTAAAATGCCAAATGAGCAATTTTGCACTTCTTGTGGTGCCTCATATAGTACAGAGGAAAAAAAACGCAGTTTTCAAAAAGAAAGTCGTCCTCAGCAAGGAGATGATTCTCGCTGGCTCACCACGCTCTTACTCTGCTTTTTTCTAGGCTCTTTTGGTGTACATAGATTCTATTCTGGACACACAGGAATAGGTGTTCTACAACTTCTTACATTAGGAGGATGCGGTATTTGGACTCTGGTTGATTTAATTATTATTGCAACAGGAGGCTATACCGATTCAAAAGGGAACCCAATTAAATACAACTAGTTCGTTTGGTAACTTTATTTGCCTACCAATATGCAAAGAAAAACTGGATTTTTAGCTTGGCATTTTTCTATTTATTTTCGGCTATTATATGCTATTTTTTCTTTGATTTTGACATTTTCCCGCCCTGTATCTGGACGTCTCTTTGGGATCAAAAATGCATGGGTTGTGGTATGACCTCTGCTTTTTTAGAGCTTTTGCAGGGTAATTTTCAAAATGCATGGGAAATCAATCCCTTCATTTTTATCGTTCTACCTTCCATTAGCTATTTTATCATTCGAGATTTTCGAAAATTTGTGATTGAATAAATCTTTTTTTCATCACTTTAATATACAAAACCACAAAAATGACATTGAAATCTAATCAAAAAGAAAACCTTTTAGCATGTTTTCAAGGATATTCAGAATTAGAAAAAGGAATGTATTATCCTTATATTTTCAACAAAGTATCTTCTAGAATGCGTTTTAGTATCAATTTAAAATGTAAAAAAGAAAATATAGAACGAACATTAGAAATACTCAACCTTTCTGAAGAATATAAGCTGGTATCAAAAGAATGGAAAATAGAAGATTTTTCATCTGAAAAACCAAAAGATCACTATCTTTTTGTAAATGAAATAAAATCAGAAGTCATTTATATCAATCATGATAATTCTAGATTAACGACAGAAATGTGGTATGATGCCCAAAATATAGCCTCAGAAAAGTGGTTTTTAGAAAAAATCACTACTATTCAAAAAGAATTCCATGAAATGAAACAAGCCAGTTTTAAAGTGCTTTCTAAAAATGAACATGGTTTCTTTACAGAAGAAATAGAAACTCAGCCCCTATCTCTAGATATAAACACAATGTTTAATGATAATTTTAGTGAGATAGACCAAATAATCTCTAAATCTATCGATGAAGAAAAAGCTGGGTTAATTCTTTTACATGGACTTCCTGGAACAGGTAAAACATCTTATATAAAAAATTTGGTGAATCAATTTGATACAAAAAAATTCATTTTTGTTCAAAATGAATTTGTGAAAGACCTCCTTAACCCAAGCTTTATAAATTTCTTGATTAGTCAAAAAGATTCTATTTTAATAATTGAAGATGCAGAAAAAGTGATTATGTCTAGGGAAAATAATCCCGAAAACTCTGTAGTTTCTACTATTCTTCAACTTACTGATGGGCTATTCAGTGATTATCTTAGTCTTAAGATTATTTGTACTTTTAATACAGATATAGATAAAATAGACAAAGCACTTCTTAGAAAAGGAAGAATGATTGCTTATTACGATTTTCAAAAATTATCTATTGAAAAAACTGATGCACTTTTAAATAATATTGGGAGTAAAAAACAAGGTAAAGCAATGACCCTTGCAGAAATATTTTATACGCAAGAGAAGGATTTTACTGGTGAGAAAAAAAACTTAGTTGGTTTCAATAAATAATAAAACATCCTGTTTCTTCTAATTGGAATTCAATCTTCACATTTGTGTGAAAATTCACACTAGATATTGTATGTTAACCAAATAAACTTCAAAAGAAGGATTCAAACAATTGGATTCAACATTCTTTTGAAGTTTATTTGATAAATACTTGTTACTTACTAAAAACACTCACAATATCACTACATTCATAAATGAATTTCAGCAATGTATCGGGCATTATACCAGTGAGTAAATTAACACCATAAATGGTCTATAATATCTGTTTCCAATTCAGTCCTTAAAAGCCAAAGTCATTTCTCTTTTTCCTGGAGGACCTGGTACATTTTTGATACGAAAACCTACAGACTTGAGCATCCTTTTTACGCTTCCTTTTGCACAATAGGTAGTGAGTAAACCTCCATTTTTTAGGCTGTCAAACATTTTTTGAAAGATTTCCTCTGTCCACATTTCTTCTTGTTTATTAGGCGCAAAAGCATCAAAATAAATCAAGTTGAAATGTTTTTCTATTACTTGCCAATTTTGAACTGTTTCTTCTATTTTCTGAAGCTTAAAAAATGAATGAATATTTTCTGTTTCATTCCATTTTGCATTATGTAGTTCTTGGAAATAGGTCTTTTCTGACTGGTAAAATTCTTGGGCTTTTTGGTCATAATTTAGTTGAGCAACCCATTCTTTTGGAATCGGAAAGTTTTCTAAAGTTGTAAAAGACACTGGAATTTGATTTTTCTGTGCTTCTAAAGAAGTCTGCAAAGCATTAAGCCCTGTCCCAAAACCTATTTCTAATATAGACAGAGTGGTTTCTTGCACTATGTGAAAACCATTTTTAATAAAAACATGGTAGCTTTCATTCCATGCTCCATGTACAGAATGATAGGTTTCATCCAAGGCTGGAACAAAAAATGAACTAGAGCCATCCTCTGTGGTTATCGTTTCTATTTTCATTAGTCTAAAGTCTCAGGATTTTTTGGCTCCCATAGTTCTATCTTATTTCCTTCAGGATCCATATAATGAACAAATTTCCCATAAGGATAAACAGACATATCATCTACGGGCTCTACTCCTTTTGCCTTAATTTCTTCAATAAATTCTTCTAAATTATCTACTCGATAATTGATCATCATTTTCTTTGTAGAAGGTTCTAAATAATTGGTCTCTTTTTCAAAGATGCTCCATTGTAGCATACAAAATTCATCTGAATCTTCGCAACGAAACATATGTCCAAAATCATTCACAGGTATTCCTAAAATATCTCTATACCAAGCCTTTAATTTAGCTTGATCTTCAGCTACAAAAAACACCCCTCCTATTCCAGTTATTTTTGCCATCTTTTTTTCTTTTGATTGTGTCTAATTTACGGAAATATTGGGGGAATAAAAAACCCTTTCTTAAACAAGAAAAGGTTCTATTTTATGCTCATTTTTTAATGAAAATAATTGTTCTAATTCCCATTCACCAAATAAGCTCCTTTAAGTACTGGAACTACATTTGTTAAATCTTTTGAAACGCATATTTTCACATCTTCTTCTATTGAAAGGTCTTTTAATCTTTTTCTATGTGAAGAAGTTTCCAGGTATCCATACAAATCACTTTCAGCATCGTTATACAAAGCAACAGAAGATAAAACACTGTCACAATTATGTTCAAATTCTTTTGATTCTAATAAGTTTTTTGCCAATGCACCTGCAAAAAGTGTGTCTTCTATACAAAATTTACCTTTCCAACCAGAACAGCAGATGATCACATCTTCCTTTCTATCTTTCAGGTAATTAGTTATTGCCGTTATATTACTAAATGAACCTATGATGACTTCATGATCATTTTTTGCCATATTAATCATACGCGTACCATTGGTGGTAGTAAGCACCATGTTTTGGGTCTTAAACTCCTTACCTAAAAAGGGTTGAGGAGAATTTCCGTAGTCAAATCCTTTTACAATTTTCCCATCTCTTTCAGCGGCATAAATAGCAGAACCATTGAGTTCGTCTTTTTTGTTCATTGCTTCGGCAACGGTAGCTACAGGAAAAAGTTTTTCTACGCAGCCATCTAATGCATGACACATGGTGGTAGTTGCCCTTAAAACATCTACCACTACTACAATGCTTTTTCTATCTGAGAATAATGGAAATAATTCGGGCGAGAAACAAATTTGAATGTTTGTCATAAATTTATTTTGAGTAAAAAGGAAGTTTACGAACAACCGCTTTAAGCGCTTTTTTTCTTACTTGGATAAAGATTTCAGAATCTACTTTCGAAAATTCTTTTGTAACATATCCTAGTCCGATGGCTTTGTTTAACGAAGGCGACATCGTACCAGATGTTACACGTCCTATTGAGTTTCCTTCTGCATCCACAATTTCGTAATCTTTTCTTGGAATTCCTCGATCTAGTAATTCAAATCCTACTAATTTCTTCGTAATTCCTTCTTCTTTTTGTCTTTTTATATTCTCTGAATTCACGAAATCCTTTGTAAACTTCGTAATCCATCCTAGTCCTGCTTCCAAAGGAGAAGTTGTATCATCTATATCATTTCCGTAAAGACAAAATCCCATTTCGAGTCTCAAAGTATCTCTAGCTGCCAGTCCGATAGGCTTAATTCCTTCTTCTTTCCCCGCCTCAAAAATGGCATTCCAAATATCCTCGGCATCTTCGTTTCTAAAATATACTTCAAAACCTCCTGCACCTGTGTATCCTGTAGCTGAAAGAATTACATTTTCTTTCCCCGCAAATTTTTGGGTAGAAAAACGATAATATTTAATAGAAACTAAATCTGCTTCGGTAAGTTTTTGTAGCACCTGAGTTGCCAATGGTCCTTGAACTGCAAGAAGAGACATTTCCTCAGACATATCAGTCATTTCCACATTGAAATCATTGAATTTACTAATCCAGTTCCAATCTTTTTCTATATTTGAGGCATTCACCACGAGCATATATTCATTTTCCTCTAGGCGGTAAACCAATAGGTCATCCACAATACCTCCATCTTCGTTAGGCATACAAGTATACTGAGCTTGTCCTATGGCTATCTTAGAAGCATCATTTGTGGTTACTTTTTGGATTAAATCCAATGCATTTTCACCTTTCAGGAGGAATTCACCCATGTGAGAAACATCAAAAACTCCTACTTTCGTTCTCACTGTTTCGTGCTCTATTTTCACTCCATCTTGGTATTGAACAGGCATATAATATCCTGCAAAATCCACCATTTTTGCACCAAGTGCCTCATGTGTTGTTTTAAGTGCTGTATTTTTCATGTTGTTTTTTTAAGGCTTATTTTTTTAGTGCATAATTCTCTTTATAGACTTGAGTTTATGCGTTTGTTTTTGGAGATTATCACTCCAAATTCCTTCTTCAGAAAATGCATCAATCTTCACTTTTCCAGAAGCATGAAGGATACGGTCTTCACTAATAAGAATTCCTACATGGGTTACTTTCCCTTCTTCATTTTCAAAGTAAGCAAGATCTCCTTTTTTGTGATCTCCAAAGGTAATAATTTCTCCAAACTCTTCCTGTTGATAAGCATCTCTTGGTAAACTATAACCTGCTATACGATACACAATTTGCACAAAACCAGAACAATCGATTCCAAAAACCGTTTTTCCACCCCAAAGATAAGGAGCATTTAAAAAACTAAATGCTTTATCAATCAGCTTATTCGGGTTCTTCACAGGAGGTGTGTCCCCTTCAATAAAAGCACCAAAAGGCGTAAGAAAATCATGTGTTCTTTTTACCGCTGTAAAGCTTTGAATTTTCATAAAGTCCTTATGATCGATAATTTGTAGTTGCTCTTTTAGCACCCATCCTACATATTTATCTATCTGTGATTTTACTTTTGCCCATTCGTCTTTCTCTTCTAGAACATGACCAATTTCATTAAATATTAACTGATTAGTCATTTCACTTCTATGATTGGGATCCGAATACATCGGTACACAAGCAATGGTAGTTTTAAAAAATTGTGTGTCTTTGTTCATATTGCTTTGCAAAAAAAAGGGCAAAATGCCCTTTCCATTCTTATAATCTCTTGGAATTACTCAGCGATTTCGTTGAGCATTTTAAGATTTTGTCTGTACTGTTTGATTTGCCCGCGGGCTTTATCAATCTTTTTTTGGATATCGTTTTTCATCTTTTCAGATGACTTTCCAGAGAACCATTCCATATTTCTCTCAAAATTGTTAATATCATTATTAAGACCATCTATTTTTTTACGGATGAATTGACGCTCTTTTGAAATAGCTCTTTGATCATCTTCTTGAATCCAAGCGTCTATTTTCATTTTAAACATCATGTCTCTCTTCTCACTTTCTTCCATTCTTAATTGGCTAAAAAGTGTATCCATTTTAGATCTAAAAACTCCTTCTACTCTTTTATGATCTTCTCTTGAAACCATCCCTGCATCTTTCCACCTTTTATTGAAGTCTTTTAAAAGTGTGAAATTCTCTTGAGACGGGTTTTCTGTATTGAGGCTAAAGTTTTCTAATTCTCCTAAAATCGTTTCCTTGTTTTTAAGATTCTCTACCATGTCTCCTTTTAGGGCATCATAGTGAGCGGTCATATTATTAAAGAAATGATTACAAGCGGCACGGAATTTCCCCCATACATCATCGGCTTCTTTCAATAGTGGCCTTGGTGTTTTTTTCCATTGAACTTGAAGAGATTTTAGCTTCTCGGAAGTTGCTCGCCAATCTTGGCTATCTTTTATTTCTTCAGCTTTCTTGAGTAAATCATATTTAATATCAAGTGCCTCTTTTTGTTTTTGCTTAAAGTCCTTGTAGTAGTTGTTTTTCTTGCGATTAAACTCTTGAACAGCTTCTTTAAAAAGTCCCCATGCTTCGTCATTTTGAGCTTGAGTAACCCTTCCTGTAGTTTTATATTCTTCTCTAAAACTGTTTAAAACTTTAATAGCATCTTGCCATTTTTGGTGTGAACTAATGGCATCATAATCCATATTTTTCACTTTTTCTACAATGGCTAATTTCTTTTGGAAATTAAGATCAAACTGCTCTTTTTGTTGCTCGTAATATGCTGTTCTTTTATCGTGTAACTTATTTGTAGCTTCACTAAAACGATTCCAAATATCTTCTCTACTCTCTCTTGCTAGTGGACCATTGTTCTGTTT
Source organism: Flavobacteriales bacterium (assembly GCA_025210805.1). NCBI lineage: Bacteria > Pseudomonadati > Bacteroidota > Flavobacteriia > Flavobacteriales > Flavobacteriales bacterium. The sequence goes on along the minus strand of JAOAQX010000004.1, from coordinate 28,986 downwards.
CCACTCTTGGTGAAGGGTTTGCAATTCATTTATTGCAGAAATGATATCTTCTTTTCCTAAAAGAGCTTCGGCTTTTTCACAAAGTGCTGTTTTTATCTCCAAATTTCTCTTAAATTCAATATCTCGCAGGTCTTTGTTTACACTCATTAAATCGAAAAAACGATTTGCATGATGATGAAAAGTGTTAAAGATATATTCAGATTTTTCTTGGGGAACCCAACCTGCAGCTTTCCAGTCTTCGTTGATTCTTTTAAAAGTATCATAAGCGATATTTTCTCCGCTATCTACAATAGTTTTTAGTTCCTCAATTAAAGCTTCCTTTTTAGCCAAGTTATCTTGAAGATTTTTTTCAAAAGCAGCTCTTTCTGTTTCTCTTTGCTTTTTGTAGTTTTTATAAAGATCTCTGTATGAAAGATAATCTAAATCCTGAAACCTAAATTCCTCAGGTTTCCCACCATCTTCTACAAATTTTTCAAAAGCTTCTTCTTTAGCCTTGTTCATCCTTTCGGATAAAATATTATTAGCCTTTTCATAAATAGGCTTTTGAAAAGACAAAGCCACTTCAGAATTCATTTTTCTAAGTGCTTCAAGGATTTCTCGATTCGAAAATTCTTCTGGAGTTTTCCAGTTTGATTCAACAAAATTGTTGAATTTCTCTTCTTTTGTCAACACAACTTTATTGTTGTTATCTTCAGACATCTGCCCGACAGGAATATTTTGCTCTTCCATGAAAGTTTTTTATTTCAAAATTGGAAACGAATATAATCATTTTTCATTTCTTGTAGATTGTGATGCTTTAGATGTTTTTTAACCTTAACTTCATGAAAACAAACAAGTGATTAAAATTCAGATGTTTATATGTTTTTAAATTTCATATTTTGTTTGCTATTCATTATCATTCTTAAATTTACTTTGATATTTATAAAGGACGGCGTTTCAGGTGTTCTCTTATGGATTGCGTCCTGCTTATACATCATTAAACCTTGATTATAAAATCACAGCGAAATTTTACTCATCCCCTTAGAAAAATACTCATGTTAAAATAGCTTAATCTTTCTTTCCAAGAAAGCCATCAGTTCGTTTTCCAGAAAATATTCATTATTTTTGTTAGCTAAGAAAATTAAATATTTTTTGAACAAACTCCTTTCACATACCGCAAAACTGTTAACACTTCTTTGTTTGCTAGCCATAGCAACACAAGGGTTAAAACCTATTCTAGAGTTTTCGGAAGAGTTTTGTGAAATCGTTGATGATTCCACCAGTACATCTGAACCTGTTGAAGAATCTGGAGAACATGAAGACGGTGATGAGTTAGAAAAGGAATTAGACAAAATCTTAGAGCCTTTTGGGTATTCTTTTACTGAATCTTTTTTTTCAGAAAGAAAATTCCCCAAGCACAAAGAAAACGACTCTCAACTATTTTATCAAATAGTGATTCCCCCACCAGACTTTATATAGTTTTATTTTTTTTTGATTGGATCACTAAGATAAAATCAAAATACTCTTTTTACTGATAGACAATGCTCTATCCCAAATTTTTATTCCGATCAATGATGTACATTAATTATTACATGATTGTTGACGAAAATCTTAACTAAAAAAACTAAAACAAATTGTTTAAACATATTCAATCAGATTTACCAGCTAGTATAGTGGTATTTCTAGTAGCAATGCCCTTGTGTTTAGGGATTGCCTTGGCGTCTGGAGCGCCTCTTTTTGCAGGACTTATTAGTGGAATCATTGGAGGTATCGTCGTTGGAGCTTTTAGCGGCTCACCACTTGGAGTAAGTGGTCCAGCAGCAGGATTAGCGGTTATTGTACTTACTGCTATCAATGATTTAGGAGGATTCGAAATTTTCTTAGTAGCTGTGGTTCTTGCAGGAATCATTCAAATAATCCTTGGAGTAGCCAAAGCTGGAATCATTGCCTATTTCTTTCCATCTTCTGTTATTCATGGGATGCTTGCAGGAATTGGAATTCTTATTTTCTTGAAACAAGTTCCTTTGGCATTCGGTTACAAACCAGGAAAAGGAGAAGGGATTTTTGAACCGCTTATAACGATGTTTGATCACCTTAACCCTACAATTCTTACTATTTCTGTGGTAGGTTTGGTTTTACTTCTTCTTTGGGAAACAAAGTTTATGAAAGGAATGAAGTTTACCAAAATTATCCAAGGGCCTCTAATGGCGGTTATTGCAGGAATTATTTTAGCGATGTATTTTCTAGGGCAAGATGCTGCATCAATCCCAGGAAAACACATGGTAGAAGTACCTGTACCAGAAAGTTTTGAAGCTTTTAAAAGTAATTTTACAACACCTGATTTTTCTCAGATTTTTAATTATAATGTAATTTTCACCGCCTTTGTAATTGCAATTGTTGCGAGTATCGAAACTTTATTGTGTGTGGAAGCATCAGACAAACAAGATCCTCAAAAACGTATTACTCCTACGAATCGAGAATTGATTGCGCAAGGAATTGGAAACGTTACAGCAGGTCTTATTGGAGGTCTTCCTGTGACACAGGTAATTGTAAGATCATCTACGAACCAACAAGCTGGTGGTAAAACAAAACTTTCGGCTATTCTTCATGGTGTTTTCTTAGCAATAAGTGTAATTGCTATTCCAAATTTACTCAATAAAATTCCACTAAGTGCTTTGGCTGCTATCCTATTAGTCGTAGGATATAAATTAGCTAAACCACAACTGTTTATCAAGCTATGGAAAGAAGGTTTTGAGCAATTTTTACCATTTATTATCACCATTCTTGGAATTGTTTTAACAGACTTATTAATGGGAATAGGAATGGGTGTTGCTGTTTCAATTCTTATTTTATTAAGAAACAACTATAAAGTACCTTACACAATTACAAATTGTGAAAAAGGTGAAACAATTACCATTACTCTAGCTGAAGATGTTACTTTCTTGAACAAAGCTTCTATCTTAAAGTCTTTAACAAATATCCCTGATAGTAGTAAAGTAATTATCGATGGTAGCAAATCGCTCTTTATTCATCATGACGTAATAGAAATCATTGAAGATTTTGAAGTAAATGCTTCTTATAGAAATATAGAAGTAGAACTTATTGACCTCTACAATAAGTCATCTGAAACCCTCACCCATTTTGAGGTAAAACATTAACAAAAAAACAAGCAAAATAATTATGAGAACAAATATCATTAACCAAGATATCCAAAACGGATTAGATTCACAAAAAATATTAACAGACTTGATGGAAGGAAACAAAAGATATGTTTCTGGAAATACCACTAGTGTAGATTTCTCTGCCCAAAGAGAACAAACAGCAGGTGGTCAATGGCCTCAAGCAATTGTACTTTCTTGTATAGATTCTCGTGTTCCTACAGAAGTAGTTTTTGACCAAAGTATCGGAGATGTTTTTGTAGCTAGAGTAGCTGGAAATGTAGAAAGCACTGACGTAATTGCCAGTATGGAATACGCCTGTAAAGTAGCTGGTAGTAAACTAATCATGGTACTTGGACACAGTCATTGTGGAGCCGTAAAAGCTGCTTGCGATGGTGTAGAACTTGGAAATATCACTGCTTTATTAAGTAAAGTAAAACCTGCTATAGAAGGTACTTCTACTGATGGTGACAGAAATTCATCTAACAAATCTTATGTAAAAGATGTGATTGCCAAAAATAGTCATTTAACTGCTGAAAGAATTCTTGAAAAAAGCCCAATTCTTAATGAAATGGTTACCAATAAAGAAATTGAAATTGTCTCTGCTGTTTATGATATTGAAACAGGAAAAGTAGAATTAGTATAATTTCTTCTAGATCTTATTTTTTTTTTAGCTACCTCATTTTTTGGGGTAGCTTTTTTTATAACTGTCTTTTTGAACAGATTCTTTTGTCTAAAAAAAATCTTTCTTTTATATTTGAGGCAAAATTATCTAATGAAAAATATACTAATTATCTTCTTGGGAATACTCCCATTACTAAGTTTTTCACAAAGCATTAATACTTCTCAAAATTTTATTTTACTGAGAAGCGACAAAATAATTTATCCGAGTAAAATAGTGCTAAATAGATCTATTTTTAAAGGATATGTATTGGGAGATGGGATTGAATATCTCAACAAAAATATAAAATTCTTTAGAGAGCATGGACAAGTATTTGTCAATGCTTCTTGGGCAGAAAAACCAGGAAGCAAGCATGATTATTTTCCCCAAATTGAATCAGGAAGGCTCAATATCTTCCAAGAAACGGTTATTACAAAAACAAAATATAATATGCATAGCCGCCACCAAACAGAAACTGTGAGCAAAAACATAAACTATTATTATAATTCAGGCTTTGGAAAGATTAAAAAATTGAAATACAAAAACCTAAAAATCGACCTACAAGGGTATGAGGAGAGTATGAAATATTTCAACTCAGTGAAAAGGTCTCGTATTACCTCTCGCACTTTTGATTATGTAGGATATGCGCTCTGCCTATTCGGGATCTACAAAGGTGTTGATCGGGTAAGAAAATCTGAAAATGACGAAATTAAAGGACTTGGAGACTTTAGTGAAGCACTCACTTATCTAGGCTCAGGTTTCGGTTCATTAATCGTAGCAAATTTCCTCCTCAAAAAAGAAGAAGAAAAAATGCTTAAATCCATTCGAGTTTTTAACCTAAAAAATAAACAATAACATAGTTAATTATGAAAAAATTATTCTCTCTTATTCTTGCTTTTTTCTTCTTCTCATTTGTAAACGCACAAGAAATTGACCAAACCAGAAATTTCGTTCTCCTTTCTAGTGGAAAATTAGTTTACTCAAATAAATTAGAGCTGAAAACGCCTACCTTCAAGAAAAATTATATCCAAACATCTAAAAATAAATTTATGATGAACCAAGTGAGGTTTTATAACAAGGATAATACGCTTTTTGTGAACACACATTGGTCTCATAACCCTACAGGATCGAGATTCTTTGCTGAAAAAATAGAAAAAGGAAAAATAAACGTTTTTGAACTAGTAACGGTAAATAATTCTGCTCCTACTTTTGGAGCCAATGGCATGATGACGGGAGGCGGATTTGGGACCACAACAGTTAGGTATTATTATAATTCAGGCTTTAAAAGAACCAAAAAGTTGAATTACTCTAACCTTTCTAAAGAGTTTAAAGATGATCCTATTATGCTTCAAGAATTGGCTCCTATTAAAAAAAGTAGAAATACCAGAACAATTATATATATCGTAGGAGGTGCTGCAATTGCTGGTGGTATAGCTTCTATTCTTATTAAAAGAGAGGAAAAACTTCCCGCCTCAGAAATTGCTGTGATAATTGGAGGTGGTATTACATTTTGGGTGGCTCATTTTATGTCTAAAAGCGAGAACAAAAAGGCTGTATCTGCTATACGAACCTATAACTTAAAACATAAATAAAACTATTTCAATATTCACTTGCCTACTAAGCGTGAATACCTATTGAATGACAAAAAAGGTGATAAAAGTCTTCGATTTTTTATCACCTTTTTTTAGTGCTCTTAATATGATTTCATCTGCTTTTTCAGATCTTGTATTTCCTTATAAACATCTTCTAGTGTGAGGCGGTTTAAATGTTCTGTTCCAATGCTTATTTTACTATGGTATTCCCATATTTCTTGTACTTGAGACAGCGGAATTTCTACAGGCGTATATTCAGGATTTAGTGAAATGAGTTCTAAACGATCTTTTTCAGGAATTCTATATACTTTTTTAAGTCTTATCCCCTCTTTTTCTACAATAATATACACACGGTCTTTATGAATATCCTCCACAGATTCTACGGCTTTCGCCAATACCCAATCCCCTGAATCTACCAAAGGAAACATACTGTCTCCCTGTATCTGAAAACCTCTAAAACTGGCATGTTGAAAATCTGCCAACGGCATCCCAAAAGCAGGTAACTGATGTAAATATTCGGGATCTTCAAGGTTATTCCCATACCCAGCAGAAGCTTTGGAATTTACTAATAAAATATTTTCCTTTCCACTCTCATTTATTGTTATTGCCTTGGGAAGTACATCTGTAGGATCTGGATTCAAATATTGGGTTTCGCTTTCGCCAAAAAGCCATAAAGGATTGATATGAAACTGCTGTAACAAACGCATTGTAAGTTTCCCTGATATTCTTGTTTTTCCTCTTTCAATATCAGCAATAGAAGCAGACCAATCCAGCTTTTCTGCAAACTGATTTTGGGTCATTTTTAACTCCTCTCTCACTTTTTTAAACCTTTGATACGCTGTTGAGTCTTTCATCCTCCTTTTGTTTAATTGTTCATCCATTTTCAGCCTTATAAAATATCCTGAATCTTGATGAGTTTCAATTTTCTTTTGATTGTACAAGTTTATTCCTTTTTATTTCAAAACAATATCAATATTGGATTATTTCCATAAAGATGGAAATAATCCAATATTTCATTTTACCTTTGCTTTTATGAAACGAGCTATTTTACACATGGATTTAGATACTTTTTTTGTCTCTTGCGAAAGACTTTTGGACAGCGACTTGGTGGGAAAACCCATTCTAGTAGGTGGTTCAGGAAATCGTGGGGTGGTTTCAGCAGCCAGTTATGAAGCTCGTACATTTGGTGCCCGTTCTGGAATACCCATGAAAATGGCAAGGCTTTTATGCCCAGAAGCAATTGTTATCCAGGGAAATTCTGATATCTACACACAATATTCCAAAATGGTTACCGAGATCCTAAAAGAATCTGTTCCTGTACTTGAAAAATCGAGTATTGATGAATTTTATGCAGACCTTTCTGGAATGGATCGCTTTTTTGGCACTTATAAATATGCTAGTGAACTCAGAAAAAAAATTACGACAGAAACAGGGCTTCCCATCTCTTTTGGACTTTCAGAGAATAAAACAGTTTCTAAGATAGCGGCTAATGAAGCAAAGCCCGATAATCAAATTCAAATAGAATATGGATTTGAAAAAGCGTTCTTGGCACCTTTATCTCTCAAAAAAATACCGATGATAGGTGACAAAACCTTCCAACGCTGTCTCAGTATAGGATTGCACAAAGTGAGCGATATACAGAAAATGTCTATGGAGGCTATGAAGCAAATATTTGGAAAAAATGGAAGCAAGATGTGGTTGCGTGCCCATGGAATAGATAACAATCCTATAATTGAGTATCATGAACGAAAATCGATTTCTAAGGAACGAACTTTTGAAAAAGATACCTCGGATATAGAAAAACTTAAAGCCACAATTACGGCTATGGTAGAGAACTTAGCTTATCAACTTAGAAAAGGAGGTAAAATATGTTCTTGTGTTTCGGTAAAAATTAGATACTCTAATTTTGACACTTACAGTAAACAAATGAAGATTCCTTACACTGCCGCTGATCATATTCTTCTTCAAAAAACGTGGGAATTATTTCAAAAACTGTATGATAAACGCCCATTGATTAGATTGGTTGGTGTCCGCTTTAGTGGTATTACTAATGGAAATTATCAAATTTCACTTTTTGATAATCCTGCAAAAGCAATAGATCTATATACTGCCATGGATGAAATACGAAACCGCTACGGGCATCAGGCTATTAAAAGAGCTTCAGCAATGGGTGCGAGGTCTATCGGGAGAATGTCTAATCCCTTTAATGGAGATCCTCCTATACTTTTGACACATTAGGGTGAAGTTCTACCAAAAATGGAATCATTTCATTTGTTTTTTCAATAATAAAAAAGGCACAAATAGAACAAAAACGGCTGGTGTTCTCGTAAAATGATAAAATTTGGTAACTGTTAAAACCCAATCGGCATAAAAATCATAATGATTAATCAGCCATCGGAAAAGGGAAAAAAACATTAACAAAAGGAAAAAAAGTAAGCTGGAAGTCCATACAAATTTGCTCATCTTTTTCTCAAAAAAAGTCATTAAAATAAATAAGAGAATTGCTTGACATAAATTTTGGAACATACGCGCCATGACCTTATATTCATCCAAAAAAAAGTTTAGTACATACATTTGGATAAAAACAATCATTGAAAATAGTACGATATACTTCCATCTATTCATTATTGGTCTTGAGCTTTATTCCGTGTTTTTTAAAATTTATATACCAGTAATATACTAAAAATCCATACAATAAATATAAAAACAACACTTCGTGGGTAAAATAATAATAAGTAGGAGATTTTATTTTTACCCAAACGGAGATAATAGCACGGAAATCATTTAAGAGAAGTAAGTAAATGATTCCAATAACACTTACGAGTAGCTTTCTTCCCCACCCTTTAATAAAAGCGAAAACTAAAGTGGTAAAAATAATGTAGAGATTGATTCCACTACAAGATTCATTAATTACCACAATCAGGTTATTTTTATACCAAATTCCCGATCCGCTAAATATCTGATGAGCTTCAATTTTTAATGCAACTAGATACCAAAGCACCCATTGGGTAGATGCTCCCATAAAATCTAAATAAAGCTTGAGCAATTCGGGAAAAAAATTATTAAGCGTATGAAATGTGGCATATACCAACCAAAAGGTCAAAAAAAACACAAATCCGTAAAAAATATACGGATTTGTGTTTTTAAATTTTCGGTACAATGAAAGCATCTACTTAGTTCTTTAAATTAAATGGATAAACTATGCGTTCTTTAAATTCCTCAAACTGGTAAATCTTTATAGACTTATTGATATAACCATGTTTGCGTAGCAAATCTAATCCGTCTTTATCTTTAAAAAGGTATGAATACTTCAGTCCTTTATATGAATCCAAATAAGAATCTGATTTGATATTCCCATCTTTTGAAAGTTGTGTCAAGGCAAAATTAGTAATATCATAACCTAAAAATGCAAAACGTGCATTTGGTTCATAACCGTATTCGGCTCTAAATTTTTCTACAAATGACATCACTTTTTCATCGTCGTAATTTACTTCTCCAAGTGATGGATAGTGCACATTTAAATTTGTAAGATATTCTCTATCGATTAAATTCATCTTTGAAATCACTGGGTGAACAAAAGTGATCAGGTTTGTGTTTCTCATTTTGTTTAAACCAGATAAAGCACTTGATACAAATGCACGATCTTTTGAGGCAATGATTACCACATATTTTTGCCCAGCTTCAAAAGTATTTTTAGAAGCATAGAACATTTTTTCGTCTGCAAAACTGAGTTCTTTATAATAGATACCTTCGTTTTCTTCGTTGTTTAATCCGCCTTTAACAAAATTGGTAATAATCTTAGATGATTCTGTTTCTTGCTTAATTAAAACAACGGGTAAATCGGCATATTTGCGTTCAATATATTCGCTTTGGAAACGCATCATGTCTAACTCAGAAGGCACAGCCTGAAAAACATTTTTGTGCTCCTTTGTTAATTTTCTACTTCCTGAAAGAGGTGCCAAAATAGTTGCTTGGTTTGGCAATACTTGACTCATCGCAATCACGTTTTCTGTATAAAAAGGACCAATAACGATATCCGATTTTTTAACAGAGGCTTTATTGGCTATCTTAATAACTTCCGCCTTGCTGTTTTTTGAATCATAGATAGAATAACCGATATTCATACCCGATTTCTCCCATTCTTTAAGGGCTAGTTTTGCAGCGTGAATATAATGGATTCCGTATTCAGATTTTTCATTAATCTTTTTAGACCTCAACATTCTTTGGTCATTATCGTCTAAATAGAGCGGTAGTACATAAGAAAGATGCAAATCTCCAGCATATTTCTCCACTTCATCTTTTCGCCCTCTTTTCTTTCCATCCTCGGCAGCTATTTCTGCCATTTTTTGGTCTTTAAGAATCATTCTTTCTTCTGCTTCTACTCTCCCATCATACGCTTTTTCTTGAGTAATGATTTTGTCTGCATTCAAAGCATGATCCTTTTTTATGACATAAGCTGTTTTCTTTATCTTTGTTTTTCCTTCTATCACAGGGATTTTAATAATTTTCCCAGCTCTAAAACTTGTAGCAAGTTCAGGATTCAACTTTAAGATATCTTCTCGATCAAGATTGTATTTATTTTTTAGAGAATAAAAAGTCTCGAAAGGACGAATTTTATGCTCTATATAAGCAAATTCTGATTTTGTTTCTTTCTTAGACTTATCTACCAGTTTTTCGGCTTCTTCTTTTGAGGGAACAGAAATACTCATTCCATTTCGGAGTCCATACTCTGCATGAGGGTTCGCTTTTATTAAGCTCTCAATGGGAATATCATATTTCTTTGAAAGTGAATAGAATGTATCACCAATCTTCACTTTATGAATCAACTGTGCATTTGATTCAAAACAAAATATTGCTGTAATAAAAAAGAATAATAATCCAAAAATTCGATTCATATCCTAGGTGTCGTTTTTAAATTCTTATATGTGTGTAGGCACTAATATAGGCAAAAGTAATCGTTTTTTAACTTTTTTGGGATTCATTTTAGGATTAGTTTCCTTATTCAAAGTGTTCACTCTATAAAAATCTAGAGTCAGCTAAAGACTTTTCCCAAATGAGTCCCTTAGAAACAACGGTTTCCTCAATGTGTCCTAACTGTAATAATTTCTCCTGTACTTTATCAAGCATTTGGGTATTCACAGTACAGTCTATCGCCCATTCTGTTTCAGCATACCATTGTTTTATATCCTTAAAATCAAGTTGATATCTTTCTGATATTTGCGCACAAGAGTCGGGGTTATTCACAAAGGCAAAATTGGACTGGTAGATTGTTTTTAGGAGCTTTTCTACCAATGCATATTCTTGTTCCAAAAACTCATTTCTTATAGCAATTACAAAACTTGGCCAAGGTGTGGGACACACGCCTATTCTTCTAAAATTGCCCTGATCTACAAAAGGTTTTGTGGTATATTTTTCCCATAGAAAATAATCTGCTGTTCCTTCTACCAAGGCTTGATGACCTCCTTCTAGGTTTCCTACTTTTTCGAATTTTAATTGATCGATATTCCATCCTTGATTATCCGCATTTACATAAGCCATAAGGTGAGATCCTGATCCAAAACGACTAATCGCTGCACTCCTACCTTCTAGGTCATTAAGTTCATAAAAAGACGATTTTGCACCTACGTGAATTCCCCACTGCAAAGGACTTTGAATATAAATCCCCACAATTGTAGATGGGTTTCCGTGAATAATATCTTTAACAATTCCTTCTGTAAGCAATATTGCTACATCTATTTCATTATTTCTCAAAGCTTTGGTCATTGCTCCTGTTCCTCCTGGAAAGTCTTTCCAATCGAGATCCAAATCACGGATATCAAACAAGTTTTCTTCTTCTGCCAAATGCCAAGGTAAATTGAAGTGCTCTGGCACTCCTCCAATTCGGATTTTTGGATTCATAGAGATAAAGTTTGTCAAAATTAGTAATTTCTTTATTTTATAATATTGATGATTGTCATGATTTCTAAAAATCAAAAAAACCACCAATTATTCTTAACCAAAGAAAATAGTTGGTGGTTGTATCTCATATATAGCAATTTTTTAAGACAGCTTAAAGCTTCTCTGCCAAATATTGATTTATTTTTTTGATGAATTTTGGTCCTTCGTAGATAAATCCGCTATACACTTGTATCAAGCTTGCTCCAGCTTGTAATTTTTCCAAAGCATCTTCGGGAGTATGAATTCCCCCTACACCAATAATGGGCACTTGCCCTTGAAGTCTATCGGCTAAATAACGTATGACTTCGGTACTACGAGCTCTTAATGGTGCACCACTCAAACCTCCCATTCCTATTTCGCTTATTTCCTTTTCGGTACTTACTAATCCTTCTCTAGATATCGTGGTATTAGTCGCTATTAATCCGTCTAGTTTTATTTCTGATACAATTTGAACAATATCATCTAACTGACCATTTGTTAGGTCGGGAGCTATTTTTAGTAAAATAGGTTTGCGAACCTCATAGTTTTTCCTTCTTTCTTGCAAGGTTACTAATAGCTTTGTGAGGGGTTCTTTATCTTGAAGATCTCTCAGATTTGGTGTATTTGGCGAGCTTACATTCACCACAAAATAATCTACATGATCATAAAGTTTATCAAAGCTATAAAGGTAATCGTCAATGGCATTTTCATTGGGTGTCACTTTATTTTTCCCAATATTTCCTCCCACAATTACGTTTCCTTTTTTCTTTAAACGATCTATAGCATCATCCACTCCACCATTATTAAAGCCCATTCGGTTGATCAATCCCTTGTCTTTTGGAAGTCTAAACAAACGAGGTTTAGGATTTCCTTCTTGTGGCTTGGGGGTTAAGGTTCCTATTTCTACAAATCCAAATCCTAAACAATCTAGTTCTGTAATCATCTTAGCATCTTTATCAAAACCAGCAGCCATACCAACAGGGTTTGGAAATTTTATTCCAAAAACTTCTCTTTCCAATTTTGGATGATCAAACTGATATTGTGCTCTAAGAATAGGTTTTACAAAAGGAACTTTAAGACCATTTTTCATCAAATTACATATTTGATGATGGGCTTCTTCGGCATCTTTTTTAAATAAAAATGGCTTAACCAAGGACTGATACATAAGAATAGGATTTTAGTTATGGCGAAATTATTTATTCCGCTTCTTTTCACCAAATGTTTTAATAAATTAAACAGAGAAGTATTCTCTTTTATACCATTTACGGTATAAATTTATCCATAGGTTTTAGTTTCTTTTTTGAGATATTTCGTTGTAAAACATCCCACTTCTCCTAGCGAAAATCGGGACAAACTATTCAAAGGAGGCTTATTCAGCATGTAAATTAACACCATTAAGGGCATTACTTTCCGATACTTTGCTTTTATGATTCTGATATTCTAAAACATCAATAGTTTTCCAATAGCTAAAAGAATCATGATCATCAATAGATATCGAACAATTACAGCAGCTTTTTTATTTTCCAATAAGAATTTGGTTGCAAAAAACGCCCCCACTGCCTGTCCTCCAGCTAAAATAAGTCCTTCTTTCCATAGTACCATATCATAATATAGAAATACGAAAAAAGCAGGAACAACCATAAAAAGTGTAAGAAGGATTTTAAGCATATTTCCTTCTACTACAGAATATTTAAACAAAAGAACAAATGCTGACAGATACAAAACGCCCATTCCCATCTGGATAAAACCGGCATAAATGGATATGGCTAAAAGAACGAAGAAATTCAAAAGGGTTTTTCTTTCCAATTTTTCTTGAGTTTCTTGTAACCATCTTTTAGGTTTTAAAACCACTAGAAAGAACATAAAAACCATAAGAACCAATATAATATTTTCAAAAGTCTTTGCTTCAACAAACTTGGAAATCACAGCTCCTATTATAGACCCTAGCACAGTGGGGAAAATATACCATTTGGCATCTTGTTTTACTTGTGGTAGCTTATCGTGTTTCCTAAATGTTAGTAAAGACGTAATTGAGGTAGCAATAGCTCCTAATCTGTTTGTTCCATTGGCAATATGCACGGGCATATCTATAAAAAGCAAGGCACTTAATGTAAATACAGATCCGCTTCCTGCTAAGGTATTTACTACTCCAGAAAGCAAACCTGCCACTAAGAGTAATAAGATGATTTCTATTTCCATTTATAATTTGATTCTTTTGAAAGCAAAGCTAAAGATTATCAAAGAACCAATGAGTATTGCGATACTAACTTTAAAGGCATCCATATCATTAAAAAGAAAATATCCTACAGAAAACAGACTAGAATACACAAATAACACTCCTGAAATCCAAGCTAAAACATTAAATCCTAATCCTTGAAAAGAATTCCCTCCTATTTCTCCCCAAAATCCACTGGGTTGTACTTTATGATAAAAATTTTCTAAAACTCCTCTTTTCTCTGGCTTTGTAAACAAAATAGAAATAAGGGAGACTAAAACAGTTCCGAGAACAGTGATGAAAAATGTTCCTTTTTGATCTACAAAAAAAGTGGTGTTCATTGGCTCTAGCCAAAATCTTGAAATCGAATAGAATAAAAATGGTGCTACTGTGGCAATAATTTCTGTAGTTGCAGATATTCTCCACCAGTACCATCTAAGAATTAAAATAAAACCAAGTCCTGCACCGCACTCTAAAACAAATACCCAAACATCACTAATGGTCGTGATATACATACTAATAATGCCTCCTAAAACTGCCAAAAGCACGGTCATAATACGAGCATTTTTTACAAGATCTTTTGAAGAAGCTGCTGGACGAATGAATCGTTTATAAAAATCATTGGATAAAAAACTAGCTCCCCAATTCAACTGTGTAGAAATGGTGCTTAAATAAGCGGCTAAGAAAGAAGCTAAAAGCAATCCTTTAAAACCTACTGGTAGATAATTTTTCATTGCCAAAACATATACTTTTTTTGGAGCTGTTTCCATCAGTTCTGGATAGAGCACAAAACCTGATAGAGCTACAAGAATCCAAGGCCAAGGTCTTAGAGCATAATGTGCCACTTGAAACAATAAAGTAGCCAAAACAGAATCTTTTTCGGTTTTAGTACTCATCATTCTTTGGGCAACGTATCCTCCACCACCTGGTTCGGCTCCTGGATACCAAGAACTCCACCACTGCACACCTACAAAGGCAATAAAGGCTCCCAGAGAAATACTAAATCCTACATCGGAGACTGAACTCACCTTTGGAAAAAATGAAAGATGCTGACTTGGCAATTGATTTACTAAACCAGATAAACCTCCCACTTGCTCGGTATCTAATACAAAATAGGCTAAAACCACCGAGGCAACCATGGCAAATACAAACTGAACAGCATCTGTTACAGCAATTCCCCATAATCCTCCTAAAGAAGAATAAAATGAAGCAAACAGCATTAACGCCATTAAAATCCACCAAATTTGCGTGGTATCTACCTCAAAAAATACTTGCAGAATGGTAACCATCGCATTATTGACCCATGCAATAACTGCCACATTCATTATTAATCCCAGATAAACAGCTTTTACTCCTCGTAAAATAGAAGCATTTCTACCTCCATACCTTAACTCGATAAGTTCTACTTCTGTAAGTACACCCGAACGTCTCCAAAGCGAGGCAAAGAAAAAAGTAGTAAACATTCCTCCAATAAGTCCTGCCCACCAAATCCAGTTTCCTGAAATTCCATTTTGAGCAACTAATTCTACAACAACCAATGGAGTATCGGCTGCAAAAGTAGTTGCCACCATAGAAATTCCCGCCAAAAACCAAGGGAATTTACGCCCCCCAAGGATAAAACTTTCAAATCCCTTTGAAGCACGTTTTTTAAATGCAAAACCAATCAAAAGGCTTAATAATAATAACGCAATAATAATTGCCCAATCAATCAAGTGTAAATCCATTTTGTTTCTTATTAGAACTCGTAAATATAGTCAAATTTGTTTCTATTGTAAGCCTTCTATTTGTCTCACCCAAAACAAAAACACCATATCCCTTTTCAAACTAGCTTCTTAAAGACTTTTTTCTATTAGATGGTGTTCTCGATACAATTTCTTTTCCGTTGCTCTCCAAAGAAATCACTTCCCGATGGGTCGGGACAGGCTGAACTGACAGATATATAAAAATTGTATCACTTTTGTCAGTTCGAGTGGTTTTTGATGAAATGCAATGGAATCAAAAATTGTATCGAGAACTCTTTTCCGTTGCTCTCCAAAGAAATCACTCGAACTGACAGATATATAAAAATTGTATCACTTTTGTCAATTCGAGTGGTTTTTGATGAAATGCAATGGAATCAAAAATTGTATCGAGAATTCCTTTACAATCCCCTTTCTAAGCGGATCAAAAAAAGCTAAGGAAGCGAATAAAGAGTTAAATTACTTAAAGTAGCTTACACTTATTTAATGCTATCTCCATAAAACACCATAAATTTGTAGCAACAACAAGAAACAATATGGCGGAAGATTTAATCAAAAAGTACAATGTACAAGGTCCTAGATATACCAGCTACCCTACTGTTCCCTTTTGGGATATGGATCATTTTAGTAGAGAAGGATGGAAAGATCGCTTAAAAAAGACTTTTGAACTTACCAATTCTGATGAAGGAATTAGTTTATACATTCACATGCCTTTTTGTGAAAGTCTTTGTACTTTTTGTGGATGTCATAAAAGAATTACAAAAAATCATAGTGTTGAAGATAAATACATTAAATACCTTCTTAAAGAGTGGCAAATGTATTTGGATTTCTTACCAGAAAAACCTGTGATTCAGGAATTTCATTTTGGTGGTGGAACCCCTACTTTTTTTGCTCCCAAAAATCTTAAAAAACTGGTGAGTAAAATCATCGAAACTGCCACTGTTCCTACAAATGCAAAATGGAGTTTAGAAGGACACCCAAACAATACAACCTTAGAACATCTTCAAGTGTTAGCCGATTTTGGATTCTCCAGAATAAGTTTTGGAATTCAAGATTATGATCCTATCGTCCAAAAAGCCATCAATAGAATACAACCTCTAGAAAATGTGGTGAGGGTTACAGAAGAATCTAGAAAATTAGGCTTTAAATCTATTTGTCATGATCTTGTTTATGGACTACCCTTTCAAAAAATGTCTTCTATAATATTGACTATTGAAAACACTTTAAATCTAAGACCTGATAGAATTGCTCTCTACTCCTATGCACACGTTCCCTGGATAAAAGGAAATGGGCAAAGAGGATTTAAAGAAGAAGATATTCCAAGAGACAACGAAAAAAGAGCACTTTATGAGTACGCAAAAGAGCAATTATTAGCCGCTGGTTATTTAGAAATTGGAATTGATCATTTCTCCCTCCCTCATGATGAACTCTATAAAGCTGTGGTAAATGGTAAAATGCATCGAAATTTTATGGGATATTCAGATTCCAAAACGGATGTAATGATTGGTCTTGGAGTTTCCTCAATTTCTGATTCTTGGACAGCATTTGCTCAAAATGAAAAGAAAATTGACAAATATTACCAATTAATAGATGAAGGAAAAATTCCAGTGGTAAAAGGACATTTACTTACAGAAAATGATTTAGCCATCAGAAAACATATTCTAAACCTCATGTGTTTTCTAGAAACCGAAAAAACAGATGGACATCTTATTGATTGGAAGCAAGTGGAAACTGACCTCGAAGAAATGGAAAAAGACGGTTTAGTATGTTTTGAAAAGAACAAAATCACCATTACACAAAAAGGTTCACCCTTTATCAGAAATGTAGCAATGACTATGGATGAATACCTACATAAAATGAACCCTGAAGTCAAAATATTCTCTCAAACTATTTAGAGAATTAAATCCAAAAATTCACAAAAAAGAGATGTGAATTCTAAATAAATTGACGAAAAATTAAAACAGCACTTTGATATTTTTTAACTTATATTAAGAAATACCAAAGTGTTTTTTTTACCCAAAGCTTTCTTAAATAAAAGATTATCATTACTTTAGTGCATCTTTACCTATTTTAAACTTTTCACTTATGAAGAATCTTTTATTATCTTTTACTGTTTTATCACTGGGAATCAGTGCATCAAACGCTCAAACCCTAGTCTCAACCACAGTACAGAAGAAAAATGTACTTATTGAGAAATTTACTTCCATTACATGTGGAGCATGTCCTGGAGGATCTGCCGAAATAGAAAGTATTATTCAAGCAAAAGGAGCCGACAGGGTTTCTGCTTATTACTTTTATGGAAAAGCTGACGGTCCTGATGATGATTTCAATATGGAAGACGAAAATAACGCAATTGTTGGCTTTAGCAAAACGACTTCATCTTATGGAACTCCCTCTGCGAATATTAGTAGAAATTTATTTCCAGATTATGCAGAAGATGCGGGTGATTACATGATAGGAAAATCTAGTTGGGTGAAAGCTGTAGATACTTTACTTACTCAATTTGCCTATGTAAATATAGGTGCAAAGATTCGTTATGATGTAGAATACAAAAAATTCTTAGTTGATGTAGAGCTTTATTACACTGGTACTCCAGCAAATGATCAGAAATTATCCATAGCAGTTGTTCAAAATGATGTTATTGGAAAACAAGCAGGAAAAGGTGATGATTATAATCACAAGCATATCTTTAAAGGCTATATTACAAACGGAGTGTTCGGTGAATCATTAGGAAATCCTACCGTTGGAGACCTTATTACAAAAACATATACTTGGGATATTCCAGATTTAATTGGAAAAACGCAAGTAATTCCTGAAGATCTTCAAATAGTTGCTTTTGTAAGTTCTGGATCTAGTAATGTTGAAAATGTAGTTACAGCTAACCCTGAACCATTTGTTCACTATGCAAGAAATGCCGTTGCTAAAGATAAACGTTCAGCTATTTGTGACGAAAAAATTAGCACCGTAATTACTTTGGAAAACATGGGTAATAGCCCACTCACAAAAGTGAAATTTCAAGCTAAAGCAAATAGTCAAGTTCAAGAATATACTTGGACAGGGAATTTAGCTACCTTCGGTACTGTAGATATTCCTATGCCTACATTTGCTTACACTACGCAAGCCAACAATAAACTTGAAGTAAAAATTATAGATGTAAATGACCAAGGACTCGATGAGAAATTGGCAGATGATTCTTATACATTGGAGTTTGAAGAGCCTTTATTGGATATTCACTCTTTCCATACAATTGAATTAAAATTAGACGGGTTTGGACACCATATATCTTGGAAACTTATTGACCAATATGGTGATATTCACGCTTCTGGAAACGGATATACTTCAAATTCTACTGAACTTATTAGAGAAAACTACAAACTAGACAAAGATCTTTGTTACCGCTTCATTATAGAAGATGAAAAAGGTAACGGATTAAGCGGTGGTATTCTCGGTGATAGAGACTTTAACCCCGGATATATTAAGCTTATTGATGGAGCTGGAAATATCCTTATTGAAGAAAATGGAAATTTTGGAGCTAGTAAAGATATCTTCTTTAATATCAACACAAATAGTATAGGTCTTGAAGAAACAAATACTCTAGCGTTTGACGTTTTTCCAAATCCTTCAAATGGGCTGATTAATATCAAACTACAAAATAGTATTTCTGAAACTGTTTCTATTAGAATGATGGATAATATTGGACGTATCGTTTATCAAGGAAATCATCATACTGATAATGGATTAATTTCTATCAATAAAGAAAATCTTGCCAATGGTATCTATACATTGGAAGTGATGAACGAAACTTTAAAAACATCTAAGCGAGTGATTATTCAATAATATCACATCCTCGATACTCAATAAAAAAAGGCAATTTTCTAGATGAAAATTGCCTTTTTTTTTATTAGTTCTTAACGTAATCTCTACGTAAGACGCAAGCTACACTTCGAAGCTATCACTTTGATACCGAAAAGTCGGGATCAATTTCCTACATCAAACTCACGTTTCTTACAAAGCACCATATCCTCTATTAAGATGATAGATTTTTTTAAATTCTTTAAAATACCTTAAAGCACTTCCAGATCTATTACCCGATCTACAATACAAAAGATAAGGAACATTTTTATCCAGTTTTTGAATTTTCTGGGCAAAATCTCTATCAAAATAGTTGATATTTTTTGCTTTGGGCAGATGCCCAGCATGAAATTCTTGCGGTGTTCTGATATCAAGGACTACAATATTCTTTGTGTCTAAAACGGTTTCGAGTTGAGACTTCCCTATGTTTTCTACATTTTCAGCGGTTTGTGCCATTCCGCCAGAAATCATGGAAAGAAAAGTGGCTAATATTCCCAATTTTTTCATCTTTTTATGGTTTTCTTAGTGCAAAAATATTCAAGTGATTAAAAATCAATAGTGACAAAAAGCACGAGCACCCTAATTCTCAATTTCTAAGTTTGCCGTAAAGACAAACCACAAATAAGAATATGAATAAAAAACTGATTTTTGCGATCATCCTATTGGTATCGCATTTTTCTTGGGCTCAAAACTTTCAACCCACCGCAAAATTTGGTGGAAGAATTATTGTAGATGGAGCATGGTTATATAGTACTGATACCAGCAAGGTTGCTTCACAAAGCAATTTAGGGTTTAGGCAAGTGAGACTAAAAGCTTCTGGCAAACTTCATTCTCATTGGAACTATGTAGTTCAGTTTGGATTTATTAAATCAAAAGTAATTTATAGAAATGTTTATATAGAAAATACCAAGATTCCTTTCTTTGGTAAAATAAAAATTGGATCAATCGTAAATCCTTACCGATTAGATGTATTAAACAATGCACTCAATATGACCTTTATAGAGCGATCTTTTAATGACAGACTCTCTCCAAAATGGACCATTGGAATAATGATTTATGACGAGTTAATAAAACATGAAAAACTCAATTATGCCTTTTCTTTTTCTAAAGATGATCCAAAAGGATATGTCAATAATTTAGATCAAGATTATCATGTAACTGCTAGGCTTTCCTCTGTGTTTCACCGTACACAGCATGCACTCTGGCATGCCGATATTGCTCTGAATCACAGAAAAATGCCCGAAAACACTTGGGAATACACAGGTGGGGTTGAGCAGTTTTTTATGAACAAACACTTTAGGTCATCTAAAAGCATTGATGTAAATCATGTAAATACTTTTAATATTGGATTATTAGGAATCTATAAAAGGTGGAGCTTTCAATCAGAATTCACACATATTGCAGTAAAAAAACAGCAAAACGATGACCAGTTAAATATGGTTTATCTCCAAGCATCCTATTTTTTAACTCCTGACAAAAAAAGCTATGCCCATACGCTTTCGCCTTTAGGAAAAACAACACCTAGCTCAAAAAGAGGTGCTTGGGAAATTGGAATTCGTTCAAATTATATAAAAAATACACTTACTAATTTATCAGAACTCAATCATACTCTAGCACTTAATTGGCATATTGATACTCAAACAAGACTTGCCTTCAATTATATTCACCTTACTCAAAACGGAAAATCTATTGGGCATTTATTAGGGCTAAGAACACAAATACGCTTTTAATTGATTGGTATTTGCATTGTTTTAGTGTTGAGAACACCTAGCTTTCAAAACGTTCTTTGAATGAAAGTAATTACGATTAAAAAAACAATATATACAATTAAATATCAATAGTTAAAAATATAATTCATAATACTTATCCGTATGTTTTTCTCAAGTAATTCAGAAATGGAGTATGTCTTTTTAGTCAGTATAATGTTTGATTTTCGTTAAGAATTTCCGACCCGAGGCGGGTAGCCAAACAGATGAACACCAAAATCTATAAACAATAGGTGAATAAGCCTTGGAGGAAATTTAGAAAATCAAATATGGTTTTTGATTTTTAATCAAAAAATACCTTCCAAAAGGTGCCCTTTTCGAATCACAATGATAATCGATCATTGCTCTTTTCGTTTCTTTTGGGCAAGCAAAAGAAATGAAAAGCCCGTCCCGACCTTTCGGGATCATAGCGACAGCGTCGAAGCTTGGGGTAGAAATTATTTAGGGAATTCGTGCGTATAGCATAGAATCACCTTTACATCGCACTTCTAAACAAACGTAAAAAATGAACAAAATATCGTTTTATCTTACTTATAAATCGTACATTACGTCTATTCGTTTAAGCTATCGCAAATCAATTTAATTGAAGAACAGCTAAATAAATTAATAAAACAACTTAAAAATATGCCAATAACAGGAATATTTATTTCAGATAACTATTTAAAACACATATTCGGTGAAAACCATGAGCAGTTTGTCATTAACTTTGGTATAAAGAAAAAAATAGATTATCCTTACAAAGTAGTTTCACAATCAAGTAATCATAAATACACTCAATACTTTGGCACTGAAGAAGATATTCCGTATCTACATGAATTCTGGAGTGATAATCTCATTTCCGTCACAGCAATTGTTGGAGGAAATGGCACAGGAAAAACTACGCTCCTAGAAGCCATACTTAAGGATCAAAGTTTATTGCAATACACTAAAAAAAACACTGATGGACAACCTCAAAGTATATTTATCTATTACTCCCCACATTACTCGTTAGACAAAAATGAATACTGTCAATATAATAGGTTTAATCTTTCAAAATACTGCCAAATAAAGGAAGATATTTCTAATCGTGATGTAAGTTTTGAAGTTGCTAATGAACTTCATAATTCCTTTGCAATTGAACGTATAATAAGATTAACAGAAAATGATTTTTTAAAAGATTTAGAGTTGCCAATTTTTGACTCAATAATTTTAGAATTTAAAGGACATGACGAAGTACATAATAACACACCATATGAATTCAGACAATTATTTGAATCTATTAGTAAATTGTTGTTAGAAGAAAGAGACGCTATGATTAATTCTTTAGACAATAATTCTAAAGAAAAATTTGATTACCGTATATCTATATATAAAATACGTCTAAGGTACAATTTTCTAATTTCATTTTTAGAGAAAATAAATCAAATTCTAGAGTATAATGGAAACTCTATACTTGTCGAAGGTGAGTATAGTAATGATGGTGTTAAGGGGCAAAATGCATTAGAACAAATAAAACATTTCCTAAAAAATGCCACTACAAAAAATGCCAGTGGTTCGTTGTTTGAATTTGATAAAATTGAACCGTTTATTGATTATATCATTAACTTAATTAATGATAGTTTTGAAATTCAGAAACTTACAACAGAAATTAAAATATCATTCTCAGAAACTCAAAATGTTATCAAACTTTATCAAGATTATCTAATGAGTTTTAAAACAAATCTGAAATATTCAAATAGTCCTTTACTGAGTTTTCATCCATCAAGAAAATTAAGTACGGGATAAAGAGCTATGTATGAACTATTTGCTAGTTTCTTAGATTTGAAAAGGAAAATTGATTTAAAAATTGAATCAGAAGGAATGGGAAGTGAATATAGTCACTTTGATCATTATGTAATTCTATTAGATGAGGCTGATTTAGGATTTCATCCCCAATGGAAAAAGAAATTTGTTTCTTTAATAAATAGAGGACTTCCGAAGATTTTCGAAGAAAAAAAATTGCAAATCATTTTTACAACACATGACCCATTAACTCTTTCTGACATACCAAAACAAAATATTATCTATCTAAGAAAAGACAAAGATAGTGGTTTAACTAAAATACTTTCTGAGGAAGATAAAGTTCATATGAAATCTTTTGGAGCAAATATTCATGATTTGCTGTCTGATAGTTTTTTTATTGATGATGGTTTAATCGGAGATTTTGCAAAATCTAAGATTAAGGAGGTGATTGACTGGATAAATGACAATGAGAAAATATCTGATTCCAAAAAGGAATCTGAAAAGTTTAAAACGGAACTTGAAAAATATCAAAAAACAATTGAGATAATAGATGATAAAATAATACGATTGAAGTTAGCCGAAATGATATCTGAGTTAATTTCCAAAGATGATTTTTATAACAAAGTCATCGATGATGAAATTGAGTTTTTAAAGAATAAAAAAAAATAATTATGATTCATATTGATTTACACAATCCTTCCATAGTTTCAGCTAAAGAAAATCATTACAAATTTTTAAGATTTATCATTATGAAAAAATTAAATGGGACAAGTTTTGATGATACCCCACCTTTATCAAAAATGAATACTATTAAAAAGGTTAATAACATTAATAAAGAACATGGGATTCCAGCCGTGGTTTTTAGATTTTTAAACAATGAAGAAAATTTTGAGAAAGTGTTAATCGGCACTCCAGAAGAATTAGATGACATAAAATTAAGATTCACTAAAAAAAAGGAAATAGCGGCTATAAAAAAACTTCTGAATTATAATAGCTTTATTAATTATCATACGTCAAGTACTTATAGATTCTATAATGCATACAATTTAGCTGAAAATTTAGATATCCCTACTTGTGTTTATTGTAATAGAATGTACACTAAAACAGTTATTTCTAAAAAGGGAGAAAAAATAACAAGACCAACATTTGACCACTGGTTTCCAAAAGGTCAATATCCTATTTTAGCATTATCTTTTTACAATTTAATTCCTAGTTGTACAGTTTGTAACTGTAGTGTAAAAGGAGAAATTAATTTTGAGTTATCAACTCACTTTCATCCTTATTATATAAACCCAGATGAAAATTTCAAATACTCTTTTAGTTTCGACCACAAAGACTATGACAAATTTAAGTTCAAGATAAAAACCAATAAGGAAAGTGAATTTTCAAAAAAATCAATTGAGGCATTTAAGTTACAAGAGATTTATGAAACTCATGAAGATGAAATAGTCGATTTAATAAAAATTAAAGATGCTTATTCTGAAAAATATTTAGATACTCTCGAAAAAGAAATTTTAGGTAAATCTTTAGATAGAGATGATATTTATAGATTAGCTTTTGGAGTTCACTATCAAGAAGCCAAATTTGATAGAAGACCATTAAGTAAAATGAAAAATGATCTACTTAAGGAATTAGGGATAATAAAGTGACAAATTGATTTAGCGGATATTTGAATATTTAGTTTACGCATTTCTACCAACTAGGAACTGGTTTATTTTTGGGGAGTATTACAAGTTTTTTTCCTAACTTCGAACGATATTCTAAATAACCAGAATTTGAATAAAGAAGATCGTTTGATCTATGTGATTTTTCTATGAATGTAATAGGAAAAGTGCGTATCATAAAGAACGAAAACACTTGATTTACATCTATTAAAGCAACAATACTTTTTACAAATTCTTGTTTAAAAAATGAGAGTGTTTTATTGAAAACCATTCTCTTATAAAAATACGCTCCTTTTATTCATAAAACTAGGAATGCTGAATCAAAATTTATGAAAACAGAAAAAAGACGTGTAAAATTAGGAATCACCATCGGAGATATTAACGGAGTAGGTCCCGAGGTAATCCTAAAAACACTTAAAGATAATAGACTTCTAGATGAAGTAACACCCGTAATTTTCGCCCCATTACATGTAATTGGTTTTTATCGTAAAAATTTAAAAATCAGTAATTTTCATTTTAAGGAAACTACTGATTTTTCTAATATTAGCAATAGAAACATTTACATTTACCCAATTGAGGCAGAACAGGTTTCGGTACAAACGGGAAAGAGTACAAAAGAAGCTGGTACAATTGCATTAGAAGCGCTAGAAGCTTGTGTAAATGCCTTGAAAAATGGACAGATTGATGCCATGCTAACGGCTCCTATCAACAAGGATAATATACAAAGTGATGATTTTGCTTTTCCTGGACATACAGAATACCTAAAAGACCGCTTTGAGGCAGATGATTCACTAATGATTATGGTAAATGATCATCTCAAAATTGCCCAAGTAACTGGTCATATTCCTTTAAAAGAGGTGGCAACTGTAGTAACGGAAGAGTTAGTGATTAAAAAAACCAAACTTTTTGAGCAATCATTAAGAAAAGACTTTAGAGTTCGCAGACCAAAAATTGCTCTTTTATCCATCAACCCTCACGCTGGGGATCAAGGAGTTATTGGAACAGAAGAGAAAGATTTTTTAATTCCTACGATAGAGAAAATTCAGGACGAGCATAATATATTAGCTTACGGACCTTTTGCTGCCGATGGCTTTTTTGGATCATCAGAATACAAAAATTATGACGGAGTTCTTGCCATGTACCATGATCAAGGTCTAATTCCTTTTAAAACACTTTCTTTTAATAACGGAGTAAATTATACGGCAGGACTTTCGATCGTGAGAACCTCGCCAGATCATGGAACAGGTTATGATATTGCAGGAAAAAGAATGGCTGCCGAAGATTCTTTTAGAAAAGCCCTTTATACTGCTGTGGATATTTTCCATACACGCTTAACAGAGGAACAGCTGGAGGTTGATAAAATTGATGAAAAGGAAATCAAGAAAACCCTTCTAAATCAAAGAAACAATCATCAAAACAAAAGAAATTCTGACAGAAGAAATTCTGACAAAAGAAATCCGAAGAATAAAGAGCAAAAACCTAGACAAAATTCAGCTACACAAGAAAAATCAAAACCCGTAGAGAAAAAACAGACCAAAGAACAGAATAATGCCGAAGACCCAAAACCAAACGAAGGTATATAAATTTGGAGGTGCTTCATTACAGTCTCCTGAGG
Organism: Flavobacteriales bacterium; assembly: GCA_025210805.1. Classification (NCBI taxonomy): domain Bacteria; kingdom Pseudomonadati; phylum Bacteroidota; class Flavobacteriia; order Flavobacteriales; species Flavobacteriales bacterium. Next base: position 3,068 of record JAOAQX010000004.1, on the reverse strand, counting down.
CAGTAATGAATGTGGGAAAGATCATCAAAGATCATCAAAACCCAAATCAGCCACTTTTTTTGATTGTTTCGGCAATGGGCAAAATGACTAATCAATTAGAACATATTATTCGTCATTTTTACAAAACAAAAACCTTAGAAAAAACCCATTGGGAAACCTTTAAAAATTTTCATATTGGCATGATAAATCAGTTGGAGATTCAACTTGATTTAACCGTTTATTTTGAGAGTTTTATTCAACTTTTAGAGCCCTTAAAAGAGCAAACCTACCCTTTTGTGTATGATCAATTGGTGAGTTTTGGAGAGATGATGAGTTCTCATATTCTCACCCAGACTTTATTTGAAAAATTTCAAATCAATTGTCTATTGGTCAATGTAAAAAATTTGATAAAAACTGATAGCAATTTTCAAAAAGCACAAGTGAACTGGGAAAAAACTCAAGAGAATATCCAAAATATCTGCCCAGAAAATGGAGTAGTTTATATCAGCCAAGGCTTTATCGCTAGTGATGAAAAAGGCTTCACCACCACTTTGGGTAGAGAAGGATCCGATTATTCAGCAGCTATTTTTGCCTCTTGCTTATCAGCAAATTCTCTAACTATTTGGAAAGATGTAGATGGTTTTTATAACTCAGATCCAAATAAAAATGAACATGCGGTAAAATATGAGCATATTTCATTTAGAGAAGCCATAGAACTTGCTTATTATGGAGCAAGCGTTGTACATCCTAAGACGATTCAGCCACTTAAAAAAAATGGAATCAATTTATATGTGAAGTCTTTTTTGGATACCCAAAAAAAAGGAACTTTGATTTCCAATAAAACTGAACTTTCACCAAAAGTACCTGCGATAATCGTTAAAGAGAAATTGTTTTTATTAACTATTTCTTCACCAGACCTTAGCTTTATTGTTGAGAAACAGTTATCTGTTCTTTTTGAGTATTTCAACAAACTAAAAATAAGCGTTGTTTTATTTCAGAATGCCGCTACTTCTTGTTCTTTTGTAGTTCCTTTTGATGAAATAAAAATTCCACAATTATTTGATCTGTTAAATGATGATTTTCATTTTAAATATAACCAAGAAGTCGTGCTTTACACCGTAAGGAATTACCAAAACAAAGATTTAGAAAAGATCTATAAAAAAGGAAGTGTTATTCTTGAAGAAAGAAACAAAAAAACGGCACAAATTCTCCTAAAAAAGTAATCATGAATAAAGTAATTTCCGAATCTCTAAAATCCTCTGGAATTTTCTATTTGGCAGCCATTTTTGGCGTTGTCAATAGATTATTTTTGCTCCCCAAAGCACTTACTCCTCAGGAATTTGGTTTTATGGAAACCTTTATCACCATTGCTACACTTTTTTCTGCAATTGCAGGAATTGGGATTTCGCAAATATTTGTCAAGTTTCATCAAGGTTTTTCTGATAATAATAGATTTTCTGTTTTTTCCAATAAGCTGTTTCAGTATATGCTCCTTGCCATTTTACTGGTGGGTACTTTAGCTTATTTAGGAAAAGATTTTGTTATTAATTTTTACAAAAAAGCAGACGATATTCAACTGCTAGATAAGTTTTACGTACCCATTCTACTTTATGGAGGCCTAATGGTTATTCGATCTTATTACAACTCTTATGCAGCTATACAAAAGAAAATTGCCATTACGACTTTCTTTGAGGATTTTTGGGAAAAGTCTGTTCGGCTTATCTTGCTTATGGTTCTATCTTGTTGCTATATTGCCTTTGATCACTTCGTATTTTTGATTGTATTTTCCTATTTAGCAGCTACATTTTTTGTAATAAGCTACTTATGGAAAAAATTTCATTTCCGACCATTTCCACAAAAGGAAAAACTCACCAAAACGGAACACAAAACAATTTGGATGTATGGAGGATTCATGCTTCTAACAGGTCTTAATGGTCAAATTACCAAAATGTTAGATAATATTATGATTGGTAATCAGCTGGAATTTGCTTACGTAGCCCTCTACTCTATTCCTCTTTTTATGGGGAAAGCTATTGAAATGCCCAAAAGAGCTTTGTCTTCCATTGCTACTCCGATCATCAGTTCGCATTTTGAAAAAAATGATCTAAAAAAGATACAAACTATTTATAAGCAATCAAGTATTAATCAAGGACTTGTTGCTTTGCTTTTTTTCTTGCTTTTATTAATCAATTTAGATTTAATCTATGAGCTAATTCCTAATAAAGACATCTATATTGCAGGGAAAAATGTGGCTATAATTATCGGAGCAACAACGGTGTTGGATATGTTTATGGGGGTTAATTATGAGATCGTATATGCCTCAAAATATTACCGATATGGGCTTTTAGCACTTTTTGTTCTGATATTCATCGGGATTTATTCCAATCATTACTTTATTACGGTCTACCAATTCGGAATTATGGGGGCAGCTTACGCCACACTTCTAACTGTTTTTCTGATGAATCTTTTTATGACTATTCTACTGTACAGTCTTTTTAGAATTCATGCATTTTCAATCAAAAACTTCTACCTTATTCTCATTTTCGGACTTACCTTATTCATCCGAGAATTATTTCCCAATATTCCCCTTGATCATTTTTGGCAATTGACTTTTTGGAGCATCCTTGAAACTTTAGTTTGTATTTCAATATTTGTATTTGCAGTATGGAAACTCAATGTATCTGAGGAATTCAATAGTCTTCTTAAAATGGCAATTGAAAAGCTTAGAAAACTGATATACAAAACTTAGAGATACTTATGAGTGGGTGTTCTCGATACAATTTTTGATTCCATTGCATTTCATCAAAAACCACTCGAACTGACATACTCAATACAATTTTTATATCTCTGTCAGTTCAAGTGATTTCTTTGGAGAGCAGCGGAAAAGAAATTGTATCACTTTTGTCAGTTCGAGTGATTTCTTTGGAGAGCAACGGAAAAGAAATTGTATCGAGAACTTTGACAACCATACGCATTCTCGATACAATTTTTGATTCCACTGCATTCCATCAAAAACTACTCGAACTGACAAACTCGATACAATTTTTATATCTCAATCTGTTCAGCCTGTCCCGACCCATCGGGAAGTG